>NZ_JAPEHX010000100.1:0-4789 GCF_028823655.1 Exiguobacterium sp. B2(2022)
AGATTTTAAATCAGGTGAGACCGATTACTTCCAACGTGAATTGATTGGGATTATTGATCCTTCTGGTCAATTTGAACAAATCGCATTTAAACGAACGTTTTCGAATCCTATGCTTCATCAATTCGGAACACCGAATTTACAGGAGAATTTTTCTTTACCTACACCTTATAAACAATCCGGGACGTATCGACACGTTTCGATTCGAAACGGTAAACGTCACCTGATTTCAGTAGAGGTGGCTCTTACAAACGGAAAACTCGGTGTCATAAGCGTCAACGGACAACCGCTTGAATCTTTCCAGCAAAAACCGCCAAAAGTTGAAGTCAAATTAGTAGATGGATATTTGTTTATCCGTTCAAAAGATGAGACATGGATGCGCCATGCACAGCAAATAAAAATGAGTGGTGTATTAGGCGAGCGTGTACAACTGGCAAAAGGAAACTTAGCTCAGGCAGGCGACTGGAATAAAGGTAACTATTTATCTGTAGGAGGTTATGGGTTAAGCAAAGGAAAATCTATTCGAATTCAAGCTTATGGTTATTCAGACGTAATTGTCAGGATCCCTTAAGCCAACATACGAAAACACCTATCTCACGTATTTTTTAGTGGGATAGGTGTTTTATAGTTAACGCACCGTGACGTAAATCGTCTGTGAACGACCTTTTGGCGTCGTCATCCGGACCGTCAAACGTGTGCCTGGTTTTTGAGCTGCCATCGAGACAGAGGTTGATTTTGACGTCACCGTCTTCGATGCGAGCAGTGTCGACCCGCGATGGATTGTCACTTTGCCATAATCGATGTTGGCGTTCACCGTGACAGAACGTGACGAGCTCGTCGGCGTCGTCACCGTGAACTTCGGCGTAAGCCCCGCCTTCACGTAGACCGTCTGAACGAAACGATACACTCCTCGCTTACTGACGAGTGTGACTTTCGACTTGATTGGTTGAGGCGCCAAGTTCATGACGACACGTCCTGTCGATGAACTCTTCCCGCTCGCGATTCGCGTCGAGCCGTTTTGCAACGTGACGGCGCTATTCGGAAGCACCATACCGACCCATGTCTTTTGCTCGTCATGGAGACGGATGTTGCTGAACGTGACTTTCGGTAACGCAAGACGCGTATCTAGCTTTTGACCTCCACGGACGAGACGAACGAGGACGATGTCCCCAGGTCGTGCCGGAACCGTGAATCGCGTCGAGGAGACCGGCGTCGCAGTCGTACGTTTGCCGTTGATATAGAACTGAAGGTCTGCCTTCACGTCACGACGAACGCTCACGACCGTATGTGTCGCCGTCATCGCGACATCTGTCACTTGAAGAATCGTCGGTCCGACTGCAACGACACGATGCTCCGTTGTTGTCGAGCGGTCTCCTGCCGTGGCGACAGTACGAATCACGTCACCATCTTGAAGCGCCTTCGGTAACGCAAGCGTACGACCGTCCCCGACGAGCACGTCATTAACGTACGTCTTGTACGTAATGCCTTTAGCTGATGACGCATAGGATAATGTCGCATCCCCTGCGTTCGGTGTCACCTGGAACGTGAAGGTCGGTTTGGCCCGCTCAAATACGACGAGTTCCTTCCCTACCTTTTCCGTGAAAGCTGGTTCGTACGTCACTTTGACGCCTTTTGCGAGCGGATCGACCGTTCCCGTCACGTGCGCAATACCTGAGGCGTCTGCTTGAATCGTGTCGTACCACGAATGGAAGTGCTCTTCAACGGTGATGTCAATTTTCCCATACGGTACCGTTTTAAAGATGACCCCCGTTTCAACGGAGTCTCCTACCACTTCAATCGTATTTGGCTCTAGATTCGGAGTCGGGACGACGAACGGTTGTCGATAAACCACCCCACTCCCTCCACTGCTCGTTACCGTAAATGTCGTCCCTCCTGCTAATCGTCCCGTCGCCACTCGGAATTCTCCAGAGCTTGAAGCGAATGTCGAGTATTGAATCGGCTCTTTCCCGTCTTGATGAACTCGAACCGTCACCCTTGCATGAGACGATGCATATCCGAGGATTTCACCCGCAATTCCGAACTTACGAATCGAAACGTAGTCTGCCTTGGAGCCAGAGAGCCAACCTTTGAGATGTTCCCCCATATAGGTGAGGTCGTATCTGACACCTGCTAGATGTGTAAATACTTGAGGTGAAGTGATTTCATTCGCTTCATTCGCTTTTAATTGCTCAAACGGAATGGTTTCGACCACCCCGTCCAGATTCGTCGATTTGAATATCAGTGGATAGGAACGACCGACATAAAGGAATGGATCTCCTTCTTCATTCGCACTCTTATCGACTTCGAATTCAAAGTGGGTTGGCATCTGTTTATATGAAGAAAGTGGGATTGTTCGATCCGGGAACACTAAAACACCAGGGAACAGTTCCGGATAGACAATCGGGTGATACGTCTTCAATTCTCCAGATGCAAGATCGAGGACCCCATACGTGCCTTCCGAATACCAGTGTAAGAACCCATCTTCTTCGGCATATTGTATGTAAGACCGCCCAGGAAGCGCGACAAGCTGTCGGGTTGCTTCGAGATAGACGTAACCTTGATCCGGATAAGCGATGGCGCCATCAAAGGCGAGCGCTTCCTTATCGCGGCCCTGGACCTTCACATCAAAGGATTGAGTCGATTCCGTTTCACCTGTCGCTGCATTCACGTGGTCAATCTTCAACAGGTCATGCTGTGCGGCAATAACGGTCTGACCATCGGTAGATAATGTGACGGCAGTCCCGAGGTCGGAACGCTTCCAAAGGATATCCCCTTCAAGGTTCGTCATGATCACTTCCGACCAAGTCGTCCACAGGAGTCGATCGTGCGCAACGTCAGCTCCGACGATGCGATAGTTGTCTGGTACTAGATCAACCGTAATCTGACCGTCCAAATCGATGATATAGCGATGCATCGAACACGAGCCACACCCCGATGTAAAGACGATAGACTGTCCGTCCACGCTCATCACGGCACGTTGATCGTAAGACCAGTGTAAAAATAATTCTTTCGATAACGGAGTGCGTTCTCCCGTTCCGACATGGTAAAGGTCCTTCCCGTCCATCGTAATCACATAAGGACTATTGTGGATTCGTAGATGTTTCGGAAGCGGCTCACCTGCTTCCACCGAATCAGGCAAACTGAATATAGGAAGAAAAACGGCAATCAGAAGGGCCCACAACAATTGTTTCAAGTACATTTCCTCTTTTCTTAAAAAATGGTAAAAGATTAATTTGATGACAATAAAAGTATAATTTGTTTTATAGAAAAGGGGAATTGTTTTTTATTAATGAGTCTCAAACTTAATGGAATACTCCTACAGATAAATGGTACGTTCTTCTAACTTAATAATAGAAAACTGAGATAACAAATCTGTTTATCTGGTTGGGGAATGTTTTTTATGGCAAGAAGTCGGCATTCGATTGAACAAAAACTGAGTGCGCTACGTATTATGAAAAAGAAACATTCACCAGGAAGGAAATTGAGGAGGCTCATCACGTCTCTAAGGATACCCTCAGGGTGAGTAAAGTGAAATTCGATACCGGTGAGATTGATACGTTGAAGGAATCAAAGTCATAGAGACCTTACGCTACGGAACAGAAGGTCTAGTCTGTCCATGACTATCTCGGTAGTCTCTCTAAAATGGATGCAATCTCTAAACATCAAATCAGTGATCGGTCTGTTCTTCGGGGATGAATTAGGAAGTGCACTAGTCCTAGCGAGTTAACAAATCATAGAAAAAGAATGAATCAAGCTATGACAAGGCCACATTCGAGGAATACATCGAAATCGTCAGATGTTGCTAAGACAATTGACGGAACTATCAACTGTCGGCCGTGGTATTCGACGTGCCTTACCGACGGATTATACGGATGGACGAAAAAATATGACGCCGACGACGTGCATGGGCTCCAATGTCGACACGAACGGACGACACAAAAAGAGGAGCTATCCAACGAGAAAAAGCCCGAGCGTTACATCCAGCAGATTGAGCGTGAGAACGAGCGCCTGCGGACCAAGAACCTGATTTTTTAAAAGTTAGAGAAGAGATTGCTTAGCTAGATCTGGCTACAATTGTTTTACACGACCATCGAGATTTACATACCCTTCTATAAACATGACTGTTTCCAAAAATGACTAAACAGATTTAGCCCTGCCAAATACAGACCTAAAGAAGCTGAGTCCGATTTTCATTATTTATCCTATTTACGGGACGTTGAACAGTAAAAAAACTCGTGTGCGGTTTTCTAGCGCAGTAATTTCAACAATCACTCGTTATTTTTTTGAACAAGTTTGCTAACTCCTCATGTCCTACATTCGCAAAGTAATTGCTATTGAAAAGAAATTGAATAACAGACATTTGATGTTCTCTATATCCGAATATGTTACTTAAACTCATTATTAAAAATGAGAGAATTATTAGTCTTCTTGTGCATTATTTCAATTAATATGCTGATTTTAAAAAATAATTGAAAATAAAGATAGTGCCCTCTCGTAATTGAGAGGGCACTATTGAGTAAGAAATTATTTTGATACCGTCACATAGTCAAATGCCGCGTGCGCATTGTCTGCAAGATCCAGCACTTCAAAGTTAGCACCTGGCTTGATAGTGATTACTTTTGAAGTTTCAAGTGCTGTTAATGAGCGATCAATGTTTAAGACCACTTGGTTATTGTTTGTTCCCATAGCTTCAGAAACAACCGCTTCCGTAATGGCTACACCATCAACAAATACTTTAAAGTCTACAAGAGAATCCACAATAGAACTTGATTTGATTGCTTCATCAAAAGTA
>NZ_JAPEHX010000101.1:0-4645 GCF_028823655.1 Exiguobacterium sp. B2(2022)
TCAACTGCTGTTCATTCGCAAAGCGTGAGACGGCACGTAAGAATGACGTGCTCTCTTTCGCTTTCCCACTCACATACATCCGATCGATTTTCACTTCCTGAATCGGTAAGTGCCAAATCGCTTCGAATGAGGCATACCCAGTTCCAAAATCATCAATCGAGAGACAATACCCGAGGTCGGCGATATCTTCTAACCGTTCGAGCTCGCTCGCATACGACATGATATCCGATGACTCGGTCAATTCGATTTTCAATCGGTCCGGTAACCATGGATATTTCTCAATCGAATCCCGAAGCTTCGTCACGATTGATGGGTCGACGGAGTGGGCCGACAAGTTGAACGAGAGAGAGATGTCTTCAAACGAAGTTCCTTGCCAAGCGACGAGTTGTTCAATCGTCTGGTCGAGGATGTTGTGTGACAGCCACAAGATTTGATCAGACCGCTCGGCGATTCGGATGAATTCGTTCGGTGGAATGATTCCCATCTCAGGATGTGTCCAACGGGCAAGTACTTCCGCACCGACGACGCGTCCGGTTTTCAGCTCGACTTGCGGCTGATAGGCGACCGTCAAGTCACCTTTTCGAATGGCATCCGGAAGTGCCTGTTCAATCAAGGCGGCGAGTTGCATCTGAGCCAAGATGTCTGAGTCATACCAAACGAGCGGCGTACGTGTTTCTTTCGCATGTTGCAAAGCTTTCATCGCCTCGAATAGGCAATCGTTATACGCCGGTTTCGTCTCGGTCGCGCCGATTTGGATGTGTACGTTTTGTCGCTTGTGATTGACCGTCACTTCGCTCGGGAACAATTCCAGCAGTTCATGTTCATCCTCGGCAGTGAAACCTTTCACGTATAACATGAACATATCATCCCGATATCGACCGAAGAGATGGTGCGCATATTTCGATAGACGGGCTTCGACAGAGCGGGCGAACTCTGTCATGAGTAAGTCCGCATACGCCGGGTCGTACCAGTCGACAAGATGATGGTAGTCGTGCAGTCGGATCAGGACGAACGCTCCGTCAATCTCTTGACGCTCCCACTTCCTGATGAACCCATACTCGTTATAGAGATTCGTCGCCAAATCGAAGCGGACGAGTCGGTCGACTTTTCGCTCCCGTTCGACCCGATCGGTCTCATCTTCGACAATCAAATAATACGTCAGTTTTTCTTCCCGTTTGAGCGGGGTGAGCTTGATGTTCAAATAGCGTGTGTGTTCGCCTTTTAAATGAATGATGAATTGGGCGCTCGTCCCTTGGTCGGTCACGCCTTCAAGTGCTTGCTCGAACATGCGCCGTCCCGTATCAGTGAACAGCTGATTGATTTCGTATAAGTTTCGGTCCCCAAAAAATTGACGGAACATCTCGTTGCGTTCCATCAGGTTATACGAATCGTCCATCAAGGCGATGGCGAGACCCGTCTCGGAGAAGAGCGATGACCAACGTTCGTGATAGCGGACGAGTTCTTGTGAGCGATTTTCGAGCTCATGGACGGTCGAATGAACGCTCACCGCGATCTCACGTAATTCGTCCTCGATGCCACGGAAGTCATGTGTTTTCGGGAATGTCGCTTCGACCGGTTCTAAGCTTGGGTCGATTGCGAGCGCACGTGCTTTCAGATGCGCCAAATCGTGATTATACCGTTTCCGTGTATAGTAGAGCAGGAAAAGTAGTCCGAGCGACAAGAGGAGCGTCACGACAAAAGATGCCGTGGCAAGGACTTGATAATGCTTACTTTCTTCTCGCAACATCGTCTCGGACGTGGAGCGAATCGAGCGAAGGGCAGCGTAGGCATCTTCGTAGACGTTCGTTGCGTTGACGTAACGGGCTTCAAGTGACGCTTCACTGCTCGCCATATTCGCAAACGATTGACCACTTTCCGCAACATCGATGACAGCTTTCGTTTGTAACGCATCGTTTTGATCGATGATTTTTTGAATGATTGTCGCTTCATTGACAATCAAATCAACGGTATTGATTAATTGTTCCTCTTCAATCGGTTCTTGGAGCAACGTATCGTTACTGCGCATGAGTATCGACTGCATCCGCATCATCGCATCCGTCAGCTCATACGTGGCGTTCGGTTGATTGGTCTGTTCGAGCGCTTGATAGAGCCAACGCCGATTGATTGAACTGATGACATCAGACGGGACCGCTTCGAACTGTTCTGCATCGAGAATGCCTTCCAAGTCATTCGAAAATGTCTGAAGCGTCTTCATTGTATTGAAGCGCGCGCTCTTTATAAGGGATAGAAAGAAATGATGTCGTTTGATTCGATTGATCCTCATAGCGAGTCGCCGCCTCGAACAAGGTGACATACGCTTCGACGCCAGCGAGGTTTGCTGCCTGATTCAAGTTCGTGATCGTCTCGTCGATCGCTTCTTGTTTTTCATGCCAGTAATAACTCGTCCCGAGTCCGAACATCAAGACACCGATGAGACAAGCGATTGCGAGTACCATCGTGTAGGTACGGTATGGAATTTTAGCAAAACGGGGTTGGCCCATCCGGCACCTCCTTTTTTTCCTTCATCATACTTCCGTTTTCGTTTCACTGGATGAAAATCCTGCAAAACGAAAGAAAAACCCGACTTTCGTCGGGTTTTATGGCGTGACCAAAGTCACGGTCGTTTGTAACCGATCAAGCGTGATTGCCAATACGGTTCTTTACTGATTTGGTTGTAACCTAATCCGAACGAACCGGCATGAATGAATGTATCGGCATTGATCATGATGCCCATATGCGATGGTCCCGTGGTGTAAGTATTCTCGAAGAAGACGAGGTCACCCGCCTGAGGGACGAATGATGTCGGTAACTGTGGACCAAAGTAAGCACCAGCCCAGTAGTTGGCCACGTTTGTGCGTGGGATGCTGACGCCTGACTGATTGAATACATAGTAGATGAGACCTGAACAATCAAAACCACCGTTTGATGGGCTAGAAGAGGCCCATACATAAGGAGTGCCGACGTATTGTTTTGCCACCTGAATCGTAGCAAGTCGTGTCGCCTGCGCGTTCTGACCTTTGATTTCAGTGACGGCTGATTTTGCGACAAACCCTGACGCGAGCTTGTAGTGGGTCGTCGTTTCCCCGATCACGTTCAACAATTCCCCGCGTAGTGTCGAACCGACTGTACTGCTCGATTCGTTCGCCTGTGCTCGAATCGCCGTCGGGTAATAGGTGTAGTAAGAATTCGCATCATACGAACCTTCCACCCACGTCGGTCCTTCGGTTCCGGTCGAGTCTTTAGAGACCGTTTTGACGTAAGCGGAAGCGACAAAACCGACCGTATTGCCGTAGTAGATTTGAAGCCAGCCGTTTGATGCTTGAACGACACGTAATGTCTGTCCGGCCTTGACGCTCCCGATGATTGTCGCGTTCGTCGACGCGCTCGACCGGACGTTCAACGATGGTGTGTTGACGACATAATCGACTTCTGCGTTCCCTGCGCCGTTATCTCCTGCGTTCGGGGCCGGGTTGCTCGGAGTAGTCGTCGTCTGTTTCAAATATCCGGCACTCACATATCCGGATTTCCCGTTATACGTGACGAAATACCAGTCACCTGACTTCTTCGTCGCTTGAACGATTGTACCGTTCGGGATGTTCGTCACGAGTGCATAGCCGATGCCGGCTCCTTGGCGTACGTTTAAGTTCGCCGTCGTGACAAACTGCTGGTTCACCGTATTTTCCGAAGGTGTGCTCGGAGTTGGCGTAGTCGTGACTGGTGTGGACGGTGTCGCTGATCCTGATGTCGTTAAATATGTATGAGCGACATAACCTGTGCGTGAGCCATACTTGACTTGTGACCAAGAACCTTCTCGTTTTAGCACCGTGACGGCTTTCCCTTTTGGAATCGTCAATACGATACTGGCTTTCGTCGACTTAGAAGCACGGAGATTCAAGTTGACTGTCGTCTTTGCAGTGGTCGCACTCGGTTTCACGTTAGGCGGTGTCGTCGGTGCAGGTGTTGTGGGAGTCGACGTTGAAGTCTTTTTCAAATATCCGTTGTGCACCCACCCTGTTTGACCACCGTAGCTCACTTTTGACCATGAGCCGTTCGTTTGAATCGGTGTGACGACTTTTCCTTTTGGAATCGTCAATAGGATTCGATGGGATGTCCCAGCGCCCGAGCGTAAATTTAATGCATCGGTCGTCGCCATCCGCGTCGTGCTCGACGTTGAGAGTGACGAACCGCCTGTCGACCCAGAGTCGGATACTTGAAGCGTTTGACCGATTCGGATGGAATCAGACGTCAATCCGTTCAACGATTTTAATGCCGAAACGGAAAGGTCGTAGGATCGGCTAATGGACCACAACGTATCACCGGATCGCACCGTGTGTGTGCTTGCGGCGGCGGCTTCATCTGCATGAGCCAATACGCTGACCGCTGCGAGAGCCGCGAATGAATAGGTGAGACCTGACTTTGGATTCATAGCGTCACTTCCTTTCAAAAATGAGAGCGAAACATTCAACAAGTGAAACAATACAAGTTCATTGTACGGTGAGATGAAACGAGCAAGCAATGGGACAAATGGTCAATTCGGGCCTCTTTCTTGAAAAGGAGGTCAATAATTTAGAAGTGGGAATAACTACCTATTTTATTCATTCGATGAATTATAAAATTAAGTGCAACACCCAAAAGTGAACACAAA
>NZ_JAPEHX010000102.1:0-4117 GCF_028823655.1 Exiguobacterium sp. B2(2022)
TCAAATCATACTGATTCCACAACGCCGGACGTGGTCCGATGATTGCCATCTCACCTTTTAAAATATTTATGATTTGCGGCAACTCATCAAGACTCGTCTTGCGCAAGAACTTACCGATTTTTGTGATGTATTGATTCGGATCAGCCAAGAGATGCGTTGGTGTATCTTTTGGCGTGTCTATTCGCATCGTACGAAACTTTAAAATGTTGAAATGAGATTGATGAATTCCCACTCGTTTTTGTTTGAAAAAGACTGGTCCTTTTGATTCGAGTTTAATCATAATCATAATTCCGATAAATAAAGGCGATAAGACGATTAAACCAATTAATGCTAGCATAAAATCAATTTTTCGTTTCTGCTCAATGTATCTCATTGTTCACTCTCCATAAGTTAAACCATTTCTTTATAGTTAGCTGTTTTCTCTTGCTCATATCGGTCGAGACAATCATTAGCCCAGTTCACAAGATATAGACTAAGCGCCTCATCCGTTCTTAATTGATTCATATTTTCTAATTTGCCATCTAAATCTGGCTCTTCTGTAACAATCCCTGTAAAGATTTTCGGATAGACGGCTTCTGGATGAACCTCGCCTTCCTTCAATAATTCCTCATACATCTTCTCTCCAGGACGGATACCACTGAACTGAACCATAATCTGTTCTTCTGTGAAGCCACTCAGTTGAATCATATTACGTGCTAAGTCGACAATCTTCACTGGTTCTCCCATATCAAGGACGAATACTTCTCCACCATTCGCAAGCGTACCCGCTTGAATGACGAGTCGACTCGCCTCTGGGATGGTCATGAAGTAACGTGTCATATCTGGATGCGTCACCGTAACGGGACCGCCTTTAGCAATTTGTGATTTAAATAATGGGATGACCGACCCACGACTTCCTAACACATTTCCGAATCGAACAATCGCATACTTCGTTTCACTTGATTTTGCTAAGTGCTGGACGACCATTTCGGCGATTCGTTTCGTCGAACCCATCACGTTCGTCGGGTTAACGGCTTTATCCGTAGAAATCATCACGAAGCGCGAGGCACCATATTCATCGGCCATCTCCGCCACATTCTTCGTTCCGTAAATATTGTTTTTCACCGCTTCGTGTGGGTTTGCTTCCATCAAAGGGACATGTTTATGTGCTGCCGCGTGGAAAACGAGATGTGGTGTATAAGTGATGAACACTTCTCGTAAACGGTCCGCATCTTGAATATCTGCAATGACTGGGATGAGTTCTGCTTCAATCTTCGCTTCGCGTAGTTCACGTTCAATGAGATAAATACTGTTCTCCCCATGACCAAGCAATAATAAGCGGTCTGGGTTAAACTTTAAAATTTGGCGACAGATTTCGGATCCAATCGATCCACCAGCACCTGTCACCAAAACCGTCTTTCCTTCGACCTCTGCTTGGATACCTGTAATATCTAATTCGACCGGTTCTCGGCCGAGGAGGTCTTCGATGGATACTTCGCGCATTTGATTGACCGAGATTTTCCCAGCTGCGACTTCTTCAATCATCGGAAGCGTATGAACATTCATGCATACTTTCTTCGCACGTTGAATAATCATAACCCGTTCTTGGTAATTCATCGACGGAATGGCAAACACGATTTTGTCGATGCCTTCATTCTCGACGACTTCCTCAAGCTGTTCGAGCGTTCCAATCACTTTCACATCGTTCACCGTTAATGTTTGAAGATGCTTATTGTCATCTAAAAAACCAATCGGATTCATTCGATGATTATCAGAGTGTTTCATCTGACGCACTAACATTCGACCAGCTTGCCCAGCTCCGATAATGAGCGTTCGCTTCTCATCTTTTCTCCGTTTCATCTTCCGTCCACGTAAAATCGACATGTGATCTTGTTTCCATGTCACATAAATTCGTGAACCAAGACGAATGCCACCTAGCATGAGTAATGAGAGACAAAAGCTTAAGAACAGCATTCTCTCCATTGCTTCACCGTATATCGCGAATTGAAGGATATATAATAGAAGTGTGCTTGAGGCAAGTGTCATCGCTAGACGAACTGCTTCCGTCATGCTGGCAAAACGCCAAGCCACTCGATACAAGCGACTGATGCCTGCCATGATGATAAAGATGGCACTATATGAAATTGCTGTTTCGATAAAATGATTGCGATCGATATTTTGAATGAATTCTAATGGATATAAGAAAAAGTAGGAAACGAACATCGCTGATAGAATAGCAATGATATCTAAAATAACGAGTATACCTGTACGTAACGATTTTCGACCTAAATCCGGTATCGACAACGATTATCACTCCTTACGAAATTAAGTATTTGTCTAATTTGGTCAATTATAGAAAAAAGGATGCATTTAACATCCTTACTAAAATATATTCTAAGGTTAACATTTTTAATTCAATGAAAAAACCAAGGTAAGGAAATTAAAACCTATTTTCGTTCGACAAGTGTCGACAAATTAATAATTATAAATTTGCTATCATATAATATAAATTGTAGTTTTTTTTTCGATTTCTTTTTCAACTATAGTTTAGATTGGAAAGGTCACGCGGGATGGATTGGTCTTTAATTATTACGTTCATGTTAGGAGTAAACCTGAGCAATCAATAGTCAATATTACTTGATGGACTTCAGGGTAGCGTTTTTTTGAATATTATAGATAAATTCCAACGGTGTCTCAATGCTTGTAATCAACGCTGTTAAAATGGTTGTTCCTCACTTTTGATGCAACGCTCAATCCAAATGGTTAGGTAGATATTGATTCATACATCAGTAGAACATCAAGCTTTAAGTGACATTCAATATTTTAATGCGCAGCAGTTCTACCCCTGCCCGACCATACATTTGGCGTTTAATCGTCTTCAGTCGATTGACGTTCCCCTCGACCATACTGTTTGACCAGGATCAGATAGTGTCGAGGTTTCCTCATATAGAGATCTCGAAATCGAGTAAAGGGTTTTCCGCTCCGCCTCTCGACACCACCTTAAGATATCTTGTTCAGGCGTCGCTGCCTCGAATAGTTTCATGAATGAGCGGACCAAACCGTTCAATTTTTTCAGGAAAGGATGGAAGCTCAATATCTTTAGGAGAAGTGGCTATGTCGGAAGTGGCACCCTCCCAGAGGACTCTCTGGATGATATTATTTCGTGTGGGACTGCTTTTTCCAACTTAGCGACATATGTTCGAAACATACTAATTCCAAGGGTGCATCCTCTACGCCTCAATGTCCGATGAATCTATTCTATCGTCCTGCCTTGTCGGATTCATCCAGCGATGTCTTGTTTGTAGCTGTCTGCGCTGTGTGTTGATATGACCGATTGATTCTTGGTCGCTTTCTCATCTTTAGATATCTCCGGTAAATCTTCAGGTCAATCTGGTGTCGTCGGGCCAACTTGGAGATTGGCACACCTAGTATGGCATCCCATTGTACAGCCAGAGTGAGGGTCCATTTCCTCCTCTTGGCATCTGTCAGTTCACGTTCGACGTTTAGACCATCCGGTTCGAGAAGGATTTTCCGCTGAATTGGAGGCGCTGTTTCAAAATCTTTTCAATTTTCTTTCCGAAGTTATGGAGCAAATGTCATCGGTCACTCACCTGTTCAATCGTCTCGTCGACCAAACGGATGGTCTCCCGGAACTCGACAGATCCGTTGTCGACTTCCCGAGGGGACGCAAGGCAATATCACACAAATTGATAGAATGAAAGCACACACTTCTCACGATAATACTTCAATTTAGTAAAACGACGTATACTTGACAATCAATAATAAATTGGTTTATTTTCACGTTAAAGTGTATAATATACCAAAAAATATCTTTTTCATACTTTATTAAAGATCAAATCTTTCGAACAAATACATATACTACGATTGTAAAAACGCTACCAACTTTTTAAATTGTATAAGAAATCTACAAATATAAAGAGAATAAACCTGATTACCGGTTAGCCGCTCTTTATACTCAAGTACATTTTATGTCCCATGTATGTAAAAGCTCATTTAAACTTTTGGAGTAATGCCCGAAAGAACCAACGTATTTAAACCCACTCTTTTCTATTCCTTTAATACTTGACAAATTTTCTTCATAGGCGTAAATGATCACACGATTTTGATTATGATTTAT
>NZ_JAPEHX010000103.1:0-3628 GCF_028823655.1 Exiguobacterium sp. B2(2022)
ACGCCATCGAGCAACTCACCTGACGTGACACCCGTCGCAGCAAAGATGCAGTCGTCGCTCTTGACGAGGTCGTCGAGCGTAAGGAGTTGAAGTGGGTCTTCAATTCCCATTGAGATGACGCGAGCTGATTCCTCTTCGTTCATCGGATGTAGACGGGCCTGCATGTCTCCACCAAGCGCTTTGACAGCAGCGGCTGTGATGACTCCTTCAGGAGCTCCACCTGTACTGATGAAAATATCGATCGGGTTCGATTTGACGGCAGCAGCGATTCCGGCAGACACATCGCCATCTTCGAATAGCTTGACGCGTGCGCCGACATTCATGACGGCTTGACGAAGGTGTTCGTGGCGGTCACGGTCTTGCATGATGACCGTTACTTCTTCGATGCGCTTGTTATTATATTTCGCAGCTTTTTCAATGATTGACTCGAGCGGTTCGTCGAGGGAGACTTTCCCTTTTAAGTTTGGACCGACGACAAGCTTGTCCATGTACATATCTGGTGCGTGGAGGAGGGCACCTTCATCAGCAACGGCGATAACGACCATCGCATCTCCAAGGCCTTTTGCGACAATGGATGTTCCTTCGAGTGGATCGACAGCGATGTCAACTTTCGGACCGAATGTCGTTCCGAGTTTTTCCCCGATGTAGAGCATTGGAGCCTCATCGAGTTCACCTTCTCCGATGACAACTGTCGCATCCATGTTGACCGTTCCGAGAACTTCTCGCATCGCTGACGTTGCTGCATCATCGGCCTCGTTCTTTTGACCGCGTCCAATCCATTTCGATGATGCGAGTGCTGCTGCTTCTGTTGCCCGTACGATTTCTAATGCTAATTCACGTTCCATAGTGTTGTACCCTCCACGTTATCTCTATTCAATGTGTTATACTTTTTACGGTTTAAATCCGTTGATTAGTGTATCACAATGTTATAAATGATGTAAATAGGACAGATTCTTTTCTCCTGACCGAAAAAGCATTAGTATTAACAGCAGGGGGGATCATCATGTATTTTGTGAATAGAGAGAAGATTAATCAGACACTGGAACAAATGGAGACGATGTTAGCGCACACCGATCAATTGACGGGGGATGCGTTCACGGTGGAGCTTGCGAAACAGCGAATGGCCGTCCTTCTTATGGAAGGTGTCATCGATGTTGGGAACTCGATGATTGACGGGTTCATTATGCGAGATCCGGGAAGTTATGAAGACATTGTCGACATCTTACTGGATGAGCGCGTACTCGATGAGACGACGGCGAACGCGACGAAAGCGCTCGTCGGATTACGTGCCTATTACGTTCGTGAGTTTGTGCACGCCGACGCATCAAAATTTGATGAGTGGGTGAAGACGTCAAAACAAGACTTCACGGCATTCTCCGCACAAGTTCGTCACTACTTAGAAGTCGAGCTTGGACCAGTGTCCGCATTCTTACCAGAAAGCGAGTGATTGGATGGAACCGATTAAAGGATATTTGTTTGATTTAGACGGCACGATGTATGCCGGTACAGAACCCGTTCAGGCAGCGGTTGATTTCGTCAACGAATTAGAAGCGACGGGCGTCCCGTATTTGTTCGTCACGAACAACGCTTCGATGACACAACAACAGATCGCGGATAAATTGATTGCGATGGGCGCAAACGTGAAGGCGGAGAACGTCTTGACGAGCGCGATGGCGACGGCTTTTTATATTGAGAAGATGTCGCCAGGAGCAACCGTCTATATGATTGGGGAAGACGGACTCCGTCTCGCGTTAGAGTCTCGCGGTTTTCATGTCACAGACGAACCGAAGGCGGACTACGTGGTCATCGGACTCGACCGACACATCACGTATGAGAAGTTGGCGCGAGGCGCAATCGCCATCCGTTCGGGGGCTCGATTCATCTCGACGAATGGGGATATCGCCATTCCGACCGAACGTGGATTTTTACCGGGGAACGGATCACTCACGTCCGTGTTGACCGTGACGACGGAGAAAGATCCTTTCTTCATCGGAAAGCCGGAACCGGTCATGATTGACATCGCACTTGACATGATTGGGTTGAATAAAGAAGATGTCGTCATGGTAGGGGATAACTATCACACAGATATTTTATTTGGAATCAATGGTGGTATTCGTACACTCCATGTGAATTCAGGTGTACATGGACCGGCGTTTATCCAAGAACAAGAAAAACTCCCAACCTATATGGTCGAGAGCTTAGATGAATGGAAGCATGAAAAAAAGGGATGACGAATGTCTCCCTTTTTGCTTAGAATACTTGTTCTACTTCGACGATGCCTGGTACTTCTTCGATGAGCGCACGCTCAATACCGGCTTTTAGCGTGATTGTTGAAGACGGGCAGCTGCCGCAAGCACCCATCAAACGGAGCTTGACGATGCCTTCTTCGACATCTACGAGTTCGACGTCTCCGCCGTCACGAAGCAAGAACGGACGCAATTTATCGAGCACTTCTTGGACTTGATCAAACATTTCCATGGTATCTACCCCTTTCTCGTTCTACTTTATTCTAGCAAGTTTGAGAGTGTTTCTCAATCATTTACGCTGAGCGTTTCATCATCGAGTAAGGGAAGGATTTTGTATAATGGTTTTGAGGGGGAATGAAGATGAAAATTACGGTATATGGGGCTGAAGTTCAATGTGCGAGTTGTGTCGGTGCACCGAGTTCGACCGAGACGTATGAATGGTTACAAAGTGCACTCGGACGAAAGTATCCAGAGCAATCCTTTTCGTTCGAATATATCAACTTCGAACAGAGTGAAGACGAGTTCGCCCAGGCACTTAAAGAGGACGAATGGTTCTATCCGCTCGTCTTGTTAGACGGGGAAGTAATTGACGAAGGGGTCGTTCAGTTACGAAAAGTATATGCGGCGATTGAGGCAAAGCAAAAGTGAAATAAAGAAAATGAGACGATTTCATGTGTGATGAAGTCGTCTTTTTCGTCTACAAAAACTCCTTATTTTTGAATGAAGGAAATAAGTTCGTCTTTTTGTATCCTATTTACTGTAGGAAGTATAGGAGGCGACGGCGATGTTTCGAAAAAAGATAGACGTACAAAATAGATTGGATCAAGTGATTGAAATGGATCGAGTCAAAATTGATCTTTCATCAGAACTAAATCAACAACGACAGTTGATTCAACTGACTTTAGAAGATTTAGCATATTTGAGAAGTTATCGATTTTACATTCAAGAAGCACTACCACAACTCGTTCATTTGTTTTATCGTCACTTAGAAGAAATCGAAGAATTAAAGCAGATGATTAATCAACATTCATCTTCGGACCGGCTCAAAGTGACCTTAACGACGCATATCGGTGAGATGTTTGAGGGAGTCATTGACTCAGCGTATATTGAAAAACGTTATCGAATTGCGAAACGTCATCATATGATCGGTCTTAAGGGAAAATGGTATATGGCGGCTTTCCAAAAAATCTTTGATCATGTGTTAGAGAATATCGAAGCAGATCCGTTCGACCCGTTTTCGAAGATGAGACTTCTCTCAGCGGTGACGAAAATTTTCAACTTTGAGCAACAAATTGTGCTAGAAATGTTTGATGAAGATGCGTCCAACATGCAGCAGAAAATGGATTACCGTGAACAAATGGGTCGAACGGTCCAAGCGACAA
>NZ_JAPEHX010000104.1:0-3597 GCF_028823655.1 Exiguobacterium sp. B2(2022)
GAGAGCACGTCATTCTTACGTGCCGTCTCACGCTTTGCGAATGAACAGCAGTTGACCGCTCTCGCGGAAGGGATTGAGACCGAGAGCGACCTGTCCCGTATGATTCGGGAAGGGGTCGAGCTCGGGCAAGGTTACTACTTCTCACCCGCACTCGATGCGACTTCATTTGAATCATGGGTCAAGACGAAGGGACACTCGAATTGAGTGTCCCTTTCTTCAGCGAGAACGAATGTCCTCATATAATTGCCTCGTCGCTTCTGCCGAGGACTGATTGATGTAAATCGGTTCTTCCGACCAATCGAGTCGAATGACCGGCTCGACATCACGGTCGATAAAGAGAAGAACGTCCTCCCCTGTTTTCGTCCGAAAATGTCCCGTCAGACGTGATCCCGATTCCGCCCCGCTCGTCCGTCGCGCAATTTCGGGTAACGTCGTCCACGTCACATCATCGAGTTCATCAAACGGAATCTCACGGCTGTAGCTCCCTTCAATGACGATTGTCGAATCTGTCACGGCCACCTCGGTCGGTTGACTGAACCAAAACATGAGCGCTGGCACCCCAACGAGTAAGACGACGGAGACGATGACAATCGGGATGAGACGCTTTTTACCGCCCGGTCTCAAACGCCCTGATTCGTCATAGATGTTGCCATCATACTTTTGCATCCGCCAAAGTAACGCCACAGTGAAGACAATCATCACGATAAAGAACGGTTCGAGCGGAATGTCCAATTCAAATCCTTCGATGAGCGCGATGAGGATAAAGATGGCACCAATCCCGTAACACATCCAGGCGACGAGACGGGCCACTTTTTGAATGTTCACCCGCTCCCGCTTCTCACGCGACATCGTATTGTAACCCGAAATCAAATCGTGCCATCCGAGACGGTCCACTGCAAAACCGAGTGCGATGACAATGACAGCAGCCAATAAAAGAATCCACATGTGCCTCACCTCCTCTTCTTCCTTTACGTCATGAGTCACGCAAAAGATTCATTCCATACAAAAACAGGACCGCTGAATGGGGCGGTCCCTCAGAAGATTTAGTTTGATGTCGGGGTGTTGGACGGACGTTGCATCCGGCCAATGCCTTCGTACGCGACGTCACCCGGGTCACGTGCGAACTTCCATGCATTCCGCGCATCAATCAACCGACGTTGACGCATGCCCGAGAAGGCTTCCGGTGCCAAGTTCACAAGCTCTTCCCATTCCGTGACGAGAATCGCATAATCTGCATCCTTCAAGGCTTCTTCTACAGACGCCGCTTGTGGGTATTCCCATGTTGCGATCGGGTCATAGCCAATGACTTCGACATCGCGGGCGACCATATGGTGTGCGAGTAGAATGGACGGTGCATCTCGCATATCATCCGTTCCTGGTTTGAATGCCAAGCCGAGAATGGCGACGCGCATCTTAGGTTCTAGACGAAGTTTCGACAATACGTACGGTGCTTGTGTTTCGTTCACTTTCGCTGCCGCCTTGATGACGCGAAGATTGACGTTGTTTTCTTCCGCTACATGAAGAAGCGCATCCATATCTTTTGGGAAACAAGAGCCCCCATATCCGATTCCAGCGTTGAGGAACGAACGCCCGATCCGTGGATCGAGCCCCATCCCGTCCGCAATCGTCGTGATGTCAGCCCCTGCCTCATCGGCTAGACGAGACAAGTCGTTCATGAAGCTGATCTTTGTCGCCAAAAAGGCGTTCGAGGCGTATTTGATGAGCTCGGCATTGATCGGTGTCGTACAGATGAGCGGAACGCCAAGTCGGCCATAAATGCCTGCCAACTCCTCACAAACCTCGAGGTCCTCACATCCGATGACGACACGATGTGGTTTCATCACATCTGCGAGGGCGCGTCCTTCTTGTAAAAACTCGGGTACGATCGCAAACGTATGAGAAGGATACATGATTTTCAATAAATCTGTCGTGCCAGGTGGGACCGAGCTACGAATGATGACCTTGTGCTTCGTCTTCAATTCAGATAGAGCTGTCTCGATATAAAAGAGGTCACAACTTCCATCGGGCTTACTCGGTGTGCCGACCGCGAGAACCAAATAGTCGACATGATCTGCATCCGCAATTTCGTCGGTCAACGTGATTTGATCGGCGTGCTCTAGTAACACGTCCGCCATGCCCGGTTCGTGGAATGGAGGGTGACCACTCTTCAGGAGACCTAACTTCCCTTGGTGCGTCTCGACCCCGATGACTTCATGACCAGCTTTGGCCAATCCGCATAGTGTCGCCAATCCAACATATCCTAAGCCTATAATTCCAAATTTCACATCAGTTCCTCCTTCAATCATCTTTTCTAAGCGTACTCAAATACGCTCAAGAAGTGAAGCTTCTAACACTCTCTCGATGTTCTTTGCTATAATGAGTCAAAATGATGGGTGAAAGGACAAACCGTATGGGCTTAATCGCTTTCTTTTTGGTGACGTTATTGATTTATTTTTGGCTGCCAGTCCGGGGGGGACTGAAAACCTTTTTACTTGTCTTGATCATGGTGAGTGGTTGGCTCTCCATCTTTGAGCTCGTTTCAATCTTAGAAGCTCGACCATGGGTATTCGCTCCAATTCTGATTGTCATTGTGTCAGTGATTTGGAAAGTACAACGCGACCGAAAACAGCAAATGAAGAAAAGTGTTTGACCTCGGTCGGGCGCTTTTTCTTTTTGTCCTATTCGAGAAAGTGTGTGAAATTCCTGCATGCATACAAAAATCCCCGTTCAATCGACGGGGATGTGGCGTTATTGTGTCTTTAACTTTCTTCTTAAATGAACGATGTACAAGAACGCTGCCGTCAATAGGAGCGCAAGCAACGACATCGTCCACGTTCCGCTAAAGAAGCTTGATTCTTCCACAATCGGTTGCTCGACACGTTCACGAATCGTTTCCGCTTCTTCTTCAGAAACGACCAGTTCGTCTTCCCAAGTCCAAGTCGCCCCTGTACCCGATTCGGTCATCGTCATCTCGACTTGATAAGTGCCCGCATCTAGTCGCTTCGTCAGCGGGAAGCGAAAACCCGTCGATGTGTAAGGGACGAGCTTCGCCTCCATCGCATGATTGAGCTTCACATCTTGTTCATCCGATCGAATCGTCATTTGAATGTCCAAGTCTTGACTGATGGAACCAGACGCATTCATCACTTGAAATGCGATGTGTGGATAATGATGCTCTTGATTGACGTTCACGCCTTGCCATTCTGGACGAAACGGGACTTGTTTGACCGATGTTCGTAAGACAACGCCAATCACGTATTCATATCGATTTTGAAGTCCGACCTGCGCGTCTTCTTGTCGCTCCTCCGTTTCGGATACGCGAATCCCTCCTAAAATGACGCCGTTCACGTCTTCATTCACGCTCTTCAATACGAACGATATTCGCTTCGACTCGCCTGACGCAATCGTTACGTTTTCATCAAAAGTGGACACAAGTTCTGTGAAAGAGAGGTGGTCCGGAATCGCATTTTCCTGATCATACATGACGACCCCGTTCTCATTCGTATAGCCATTCCCAATCTTTACATCGAACGTTTTGTCTTCAGACGCATGGTTGTGGATAATCACCTCTAACGTCGTTTCATCATCTTGCTTCAC
>NZ_JAPEHX010000105.1:0-3314 GCF_028823655.1 Exiguobacterium sp. B2(2022)
ATGGATTGCCGAAAATGGATCCGAGCACATTTTGTTTACGCAATATATTGATTACTTAAATAGTGAGTGGCATGAAATGGGATTAGAAAAACGTCAAAAGAATTTTAATATTTTTGCCAAGCGGACATGTCAGATTACACCAGATTACGAGCGTCAACAAAAATTAATTTTCGAAGCGGCAATTGAGCATCGATGTCATCCTTCAGAAATTCATTATCCCTCTGAATTTTATGAGCACGTAGAATGGTAAGTACTCATTCAAGATAAGTCGTTATATTACTGATGATTTTCAAATGAAGCGTAACACTTCCTCGGTCGTCCGTTGTTTTTGACGAGCTCATTCGTGAGTTTGTCATATGTGAACTGTGAAAAGTGCGTTTCTTCTAGGAAGAACTCTTAGAGGAGACCGACGATTTGTTTCGGTGATCAGGTCATCTAAAACTTCTTGATAATCGTCTGACGCGTCGTATCGTCGAGGTTCGTTTTGACGTCATTCGTGCTCTTGATACATCTCCCGAGTTCCAGATAAGTTTTGATTTTCATGTTTTCGGTTGTGATAAGTTGTAGCTCATAGTGGTTCCTCTGTCTGAATGTGTGTTGTGGTGACTTCATTCTACAGAGGCAATCGCTGTGAGCTTTTTTGCATTCACGTTTAGGTGTTGTACTTAATTTTATAGTCCACCCTTCATCGATTGCGGAAACTGTTCATTAGGTTTTCGAATGGATTCAAGGGATTGAGCATTCCTTTGTTGAATAGAAACTGCGAGTTGTTTTTTTGAAAATCGTCATGAAAATATACATACAAAAGGAGAATTCCTCATGTCTAAAAAATCGACGGAATTGATCGTGAATGGAGTCAAAAAATATGGTCCGACGGTGGTCGAACTTGCATTAAAACATAACAAAGAAATCATTGGGGCTATAGAGTCAATCAATTTAAAGAAACGATTAAATAAATCCGATGATCTCAATCAAAGCTCTAAAGTAGCTAAAGGCAAGAACAAGCATCCTCGAAAGCAACGGTATCAGTACTATGTAACTGAAGTGATTCCTACGTTGGATACTCGAAATCGCGATGAGTTACTTGAATATAAGTTGGAAGTAGAGCAATGTATTCAAAAAATCAAAATGGAGCAATCACAAGACATCATTATCAAAAAACAGATTCATGAGGGTCGGATTAAAGAGTGGGAAGCCATTCTCTCTTACATCGTGAGTCAAATAACAATCAAAGACTATATGGAATATTTGAGACTTTTCAACAACCCGGAGTATCAAAGTGATTATTTCACGGGCTTTAAAGGGGATGTGGAGAAATTCAAAAAACTGAATACGGTCGAACAGTATGATGTGCTCGTTCAGTACGTTCATGAAAAAACAATGATTGATATCGAACAAATCAAAAGAGAGTTTTCTGCTCCTGTCTGACTCAACGCAAGTTGCTACTTTAATCGATCGTATTTGTAATTTGAGAATTAGCTTACATAATTCTTTGAAGAAGTATGTAGTCAGTCATTCGAAAACGGCACTAAATAAATCCTAGATGATGAAATGCACTCCGATTGTTAAAAACCTCTAATAATCGGAGTGCATTTTAATTTTGATTTAAATACTCAATTCCGAATAGTTTCATTCACTTCAACTTCATCATTTTCGAAAGACAAGCTTGAAGTAGGCATAATATTCTCTTCATCCATTTCGATACTTCTAAAGTATTCGTGTGCAACCATTGTTGTCTTAAATTCAGCGGTTGGATCGATTGATTCAACTAAAGCTTGTAATTCTTCAACCGTTGTTACAAAAAATTCTTTACGTAAGTTCACTTTATTTAATCGCTTAGGACTTAATTCTTGATGAAGTTGATATTCTAATCCCACTGCATCATCTGAGAAAATCATTGCGTGTACGTCAAATTTAAAAGGTACAGATGCGTCTCCAAGTTCGTCAACTCGATCTTGAGGATTCATTCGTCTTGTCATTCCTACTTTGAATACTTGTTTACCAAAGGAACCTAAGTTTGAGATAACATAAACATAGCCAGCTTTACCATTTGCTCGTTTTAAAATTTCTTCTTTCTGCTCTACAACATTGTTCTGTTGTTGCTCAAGTTCTGAAATACGTGACTGTAATTGAGTAATTATGTCTGGATTAGTTTCACTGATTAGCAACTCATTTGTTCGCTGTAGCTCTGCCTCGAATTTTGCCTCTTCTGCCTCTAGCTTTTTCTTTTGAGCTTCTAATTCTTTACGTTCCGCGGCTTCTTGACGCATTTGTTCTCGAATTAAACGTTGTTCTTCTTTTTCTTGTTCACGTTTAATGTAGTACTGATACTCAACTTCAACGGCTTCAATGAACAACGGTTCAAGTTCTGCTAGAAATTTAGAAATAGTTGGTGCGATCGAAGCATTACCATTTGTTGAAATAGCTAAATATTTTCTAATTAAAGCTCTCGCATTATCGATAGCTTCCTCATGTTTGGCGTATGAAAGAGTATAAAGAATATTTTGTAACTCGGCTTGTAAACCTATCACCATTAGTTGATAAATTGCTTGGTTTGCTTTTGTTTTGTAACGTTCTTTATACTTATCTAACAATGTTGCAATTTCTTTTTTGATTTTATTAATTTGTTTACGTAGTTCTTTTGAATTCAATGCATGGTAATCTAGCTCTATCAGGCTTTTCATAATACTATCTTCATTGTAATTTGCTAATAATAGTTCTAACTCATTTGGAAGATTTTCTTCGTTGAATAATTGTGGGAATAAGTCAATTAAATTGCGAATACCATTAAACTCAGTTTTTAACTTTAAAAGTTTTGTACTTTGGGATTTAATATTTTTGCTTAACTTTTCATTTTCAGCTGCTAAAGTATCACGTTCTTCTGCGAATTTTTGAAGCTCAGATATTTTTTTTTGATTATCTGATATGATTTTATCGATAATTTGTTTTCCTTCTGATTCGTATTCAACGCGAATTTGCTTTATATATTGCGTCTTTTTTTCCTCAAAAATGTCTTGGGAATTTGAAATGTTAACTTGAATCTGGTTACGTTCGACTTCTAGATTGTTTAATTCGGTTTTCAAAGAAGTAATTTCTTGTTGCAAGTTTTCAACTTCAGAGATCTGTAGTTTTAATTTTTCTGATTTCACATAATAATAGCGACCAAACAGTAAGCTAAAACCTACAATTGAAGTCACCCCAAACGTAATAATTCCTGCAAGAATTAATAGGAATATTGTCCACCAACTAAAATACCAAGGTGTTTTTATCTTCATTTTTTCAATCTTTTCCCGATTCATAAAACCTCAACCTTT
>NZ_JAPEHX010000106.1:0-3022 GCF_028823655.1 Exiguobacterium sp. B2(2022)
ACGCCGAGTAATAACACCGAGACCGGCTTCTTATCTGAAATCGTTTGTTGATTCATCCGATCCGGGCTAAGCCCGGCCGATTCATTCAAACGGTCGACCGTTGTATCGACTTGATTATATAAATAATAGGCCATCCCAGCTCCGATGAGCAGGAACACTCCGATGATTGCACCTGCGATGATGGCGATGCGCTTCGCGGGTGACACTTTACGACGACGTTTCTTGACTCTCTTCTTTGGCTTTTGCTCTTCCATGACATAGCACCTTTCTATCCCCAATTGACCGTAATTGACACAGGTTTTATTTTATCACGCTGAATCGACAAATTTTTCCGAATTTTTATAAAAGAGGTGAATACTTGTCACCGTTTGTCGATTGCTCACATCGCTACTATCGACAAGGTTTTTTGAAAGTTTAGCAAGTTGTTGTCTATCATAACACACACTTTTTTGAAGTCTTGTTTCGTTTCATACGACGGTACTAAGCCATTGGTCGCGATTTCAACAAATTCTCTACTTTTTTGTGCTAATATTGAAAGAATTTTGACAGTTTATTGATTTTCATAGGTCTATTTCCTTAATTTCAGAAAACAGAATGGTTCGTTCGTTTTATTTTTTGTAAAATATGTATAGATTATAAACATATTTGGAAGAGTAGTGCATTTCATACATAAGGGGATCAATCGATGCAATTCATCGTGACATGTTTTTTAGAACAAGAACAAACTTGTGAGTTTATCGTATATGGCAGTTCTGAATATGATGCATTTCAAACATTTGAACGAACGCTTCACTCTCTAAATCCGTTGTCTGGACACATCACATTATCAGACGGCGAGGTCATCCCGGTAACACGTATCCTCGCTTATCGCGTCGACCCGATCAAGCCGCTCTTTTGAACCTCAACTGTTTCGGGTAACCCTATTAAGACAACGAATCTGAAAATGGGGTGGAACGAATGGAAATCGGAATGATCGGGCTCGGGAAGATGGGGCTGAACTTGGCATTGAATTTGACGGACAACGGGCATCGCGTCTATGGCTATGACCCGGGGAACGTCTCGACGAGTCAGTTCGAAACGAAACAGTCATTGGAAGAAGTCGTCGCTGCACTGAAGGCACCGCGTGTCATCTGGGTGATGGTACCGGCAGGAGACGTGACCGAACATGTGTTGAACGACTTATATGAAGCTCTCTCACCTGGGGACATCGTCATCGACGGGGGCAACTCGAACTATAAGGAGTCGATGCGACGCGCCGACCACTTCAAAGAAAAGCTCATCTATTTCTTCGACGTTGGGACGAGTGGTGGCATGGACGGGGCCCGGAACGGAGCCTGTACGATGATTGGTGGTGATTTGGAAGCGTTCGGCAAAATCGAGCAACTGTTCCAAGACGTCTCGACCGACAACGGTTATCTGTACGCCGGACCGAGTGGGAGTGGTCACTTCCTGAAGATGGTCCATAACGGGATCGAATACGGGATGATGCAGGCAATCGCCGAAGGATTCGAAGTGCTCGAGAAGAGTCCGTTCGATTATGAATATGAGGACGTCGCCCGTGTCTGGAATCACGGCTCTGTCATCCGTTCATGGCTCATGGAACTGACCGAGAGCGCCTTCTCCAAGGATGCGAAGCTCGATGACATCCGCGGGGTCATGCATGCGTCAGGAGAAGGCAAGTGGACGGTCGAGACGGCGCTCGAATATGACGTGCCGACACCGGTCATCGCCCTCTCGCTCATGATGCGCCAACGCTCGCTCCAAGACGACACATTCTCCGGTAAAGTCGTCGCCGCGCTCCGAAATGAGTTCGGGGGACATGCGGTGGAGAAGAAAGAGTAATCAACATGGCCTCGGCACACGCCGAGGCCATTCTTCATTCCATCGTATTCCCCTCTGCAGGGATTGGGTGTGCCTTCAACATACGCGCGAAATGGACGAGGTTATACGCCATCGTCTTCCCGTGTGACTTCGTGAACTCATTATCGCGCCCGGCATCGATATACGAGTCGCCTGGTCCTGCTTCTCCGACCCAGTACGTATCGACGTTCGGTGGCACGGTGAATCCGATGTGGGATAAGGCATAGAGGATACCCGCACACGCATGTTTCGCCCCGTCTTCATTCCCGGTGACGACAACTCCGCCGACTTTGTTGTAGTAGATCGCCTGACCTGACTTGTTCGTCAAGCCGCTCCCCCCATATAATCGTTCAACGACTTGGGTCGCGACACTGCTCTTCTCCCCAAGCCAGAGTGGCGTCCCGATGACGACGATGTCTGCGCCTTTCACTTTTTCGAAAATCTGCGGCCATTCATCCCCGTCCCCTTCGTCTTCTGTCACGCCGAACGCGATTTTATAGTCGACGATGCGGACGATTTCCGACTCGACCCCGAGCGCGTCAAAATGCGGCAAGATGTCGCGAATCAGTCCTTCCGTATGCGACGTCGTGTCGCCACCTTTTAAGGTGCAGTTCAAAAATAATGCCTTCATGCTGTCCCCTCCTTTAGTTGATCCTGCTCCCCCCTTTCATTCCCCTTCATCGTTTTTTCATAACACAAACCGTTCGCAAAACAACTTTTGTTGATTTCAAACCTCTTTTAATCAAATCACATATTTTTTGGTTCCATCTTACCTATTTTACAAAAAATGTATGAATCGTATTTACTACATTCCGAATAGTCGGTATATTTAATATCACTTAATCATTTCAACAGTAATTCGATTGATTTCACATAGGATGAGGGGGAAATGTATGTCGCCATTTCGCTGGAACAACCCGTTTAAATCAACTCCTGACAAGAATGCCCCATCTACAGAACTGAATCAGCTCGCAAATGACCGTCAATTCATTGAAGGACATCTCGATCCTGTCTTTTTGATTGATATCGACGGAACAATCATCGACGCTAACCAAAAACTGGGTCTTTTACTTGGCTATTCGACCGCTGACTTGCCAAATCATTATTCTAACTTGATGACGCCGCAAGAGCGTGAACGCATTCTTCCTCATGTGAAACGTGT
>NZ_JAPEHX010000107.1:0-2567 GCF_028823655.1 Exiguobacterium sp. B2(2022)
TCATCATTCCGACACTTTTATTGTTATTCGCAGGACAAAAACATCTACAAGAAGGATTGACGCAAGGCGCAATCAAATAATAGGGGGACATGACAGATGAAAAAGTTTGGATTATTCGCAGGGTTGGCAAGTTCAGTGTTATTACTCGGGGCATGTGGCAGTGAAGAAGCGGCACCGGTCGCGGCGACGACAGAAGACGGGAAGACAGAAGTCGTCTTTTGGCACGCCATGAGCGGGGACTTGGAGACAGCGCTCAATACGCAGGTCGACGCATTCAACGCCTCGCAAGACGATTATGAAGTGAAACCGATCTTCCAAGGAACGTACGAGGAAGCACTCACGAAGTTCAACGCCGTCGCCGGTTCGGAAGACGCGCCAGCCATCATGCAGACGTTCGAGGTCGGGACGAAGTACATGATCGATTCGAATAAGATCACACCGGTCCAAGAGTTCATCGACAAGGAGAACTTTGACACGAGCGTGTGGGAAGAGAACATCTTGAGCTATTACCAAGTGGACGGCAAGCAATACTCGATGCCGTTCAACTCGTCGACTCCTGTCCTCATCTATAATAAAGATGCATTTAAAGAAGCAGGGCTCGACCCGGAGAAGGCACCGCGCACGTATGACGAATTGAAAGCGGCAGCGAAGAAGTTGACGACGGATGACCAGACCGGCTTCACGATGCTCAACTATGGCTGGTTCTTTGAACAGCTCGTCGCCGCACAAGGTGGACTTTACGTCGATAACGATAACGGGCGCAGTGGAGATCCGACAAAAGCCGTGTTCGATGGCGAAGAAGGACAGAATGCGTTCAACTTGATCAAAGAGATGTACGATGAGAAGACGTTCCTAAACGTCGGTCAAAACTGGGACGATATGCGTGCGGCGTTCCAATCGGGTAAAGTCGCCATGTATCTCGACTCGTCAGCCGGTATCCGTACCGTAGCGGACAGCGCAGACTTTGAAATCGGTGCTTCTTACTTGCCAGTACCGAACGAAGCAGACCGTCAAGGCGTCGTCATCGGTGGCGCATCACTCTGGATGGGTGACGGCATCGCCGAAGAAAAGAAAGAAGGCGCATGGGAATTCATGAAGTACGTGTCTTCAACGGAAGCACAGGCGCAGTGGCATGTCGACACAGGTTACTTCGCCATCAATCCGGATGCGTACAATGAACCGATTGTCGAAGAAATGTGGGCAAAATATCCACAGCTCAAAGTGACGGTGGACCAGCTCAGCGAGACGAAGCCATCACCAGCGACACAAGGTGCACTCATCTCGACGTTCCCACAATCGCGTCAGAGCGTCGTCAATGCGATGGAGAGTTTGTATCAAGGCGTATCGGTTGAAGACGCATTGAAGCGTGCGGCCGAAGAGACGACTTCCACCTTGGGGCAGTGAGATGTTGATTTACGCACATCGTGGGTATAGCGCCAATTATCCAGAAAATACGTTGTCGGCGTTCGAGGCGGCCCTCCCATATGTGGACGGGATCGAGCTCGACGTGCAACTGTCTAAAGACGGTCGACTTGTCGTCATCCATGACGAGACAGTCGATCGAACGACAGATGGGACCGGGTGGGTAAAAGACATGACACTTCAGGAGCTACGTCAATTGAAGATTGACGGGTACGAACGGATCCCGACGCTAGAAGAAGTGCTTGGCTTGATTGAACGGAGTGACGTCACGTTGAACGTCGAATTGAAGACGGACCAATACGCGTATCCGGGAATCGAACGACTCGCCTGGCTCACCGTCGACGAGTTTCACATGACGGGTCGCGTCGTCTTCTCCTCGTTCAATCGGGAGACGCTCGTCCGAATGCGGGATGTGGCACCGCACGCACGTCTAGCCGTCTTGACGCTCACGGGAGAAGCAGATACCGTCTCGTTCGCTGAAACGATTCGAGCCGAGGCAATCCACGCACAGACCGAGTTTATCGGTTCCGCATCGTGGGAAGAGATGCGACGGACGCCGCTCGAGACACGTATCTACACGATCAACGACGTAAAAGATTTGCCTTTGATGCCGGTGGCAGCCATCATGACGGATGAAGTCGAACGGTTCGCGAAATAACCAGACAAAACCCCGCTCCTTCAAGGAGCGGGGTTCGTTCATGTCATGATCGGTTCTGGTGACGCATATGTTGAGACGACAACTTGGTTGCGTCCTTCACTTTTCGCTTGATAGAGCGCCGAATCCGCGAGGTCGACCATCTGTTTGATGGGAAGGGCGGTACCGTGGGCGACCCCGACAGACGTCGTGATTTGAATCGGTGGGAAATCGTTCAAGTAGAACGTTTCAGTAGCAACGCGTTCCCGAATCCGGTTGGCCACTTTATCCACTTTCTCTGGCGTCAAATCGTACATCAAGATGACAAACTCTTCGCCGCCGATCCGAGCGACGGTGTCGTGTGCGCGCGTCTCTACTTTTAGAATGTCAGCGAACTGTTGTAAGACGAGATCACCATTCCCGTGACCGTATGTATCGTTCACGTGTTTGAAGTGATCGATATCGAGCGCGAGGATGTTGTACGTGCGGTCGTCTTCACCAAGCGAGGCGG
>NZ_JAPEHX010000108.1:0-1897 GCF_028823655.1 Exiguobacterium sp. B2(2022)
CCGGCTGGAGGACCGTGTCAGGCGGGTAGTTTGACTGGGGGGGTCGCCTCCTAAACAGTAACGGAGGCGCCCAAAGGTTCCCTCAGAATGGTTGGAAATCATTCGAAGAGTGCAAAGGCAGAAGGGAGCTTGACTGCGAGACCTACAAGTCGAGCAGGGACGAAAGTCGGGCTTAGTGATCCGGTGGTTCCGCATGGAAGGGCCATCGCTCAACGGATAAAAGCTACCCTGGGGATAACAGGCTGATCTCCCCCAAGAGTCCACATCGACGGGGAGGTTTGGCACCTCGATGTCGGCTCATCGCATCCTGGGGCTGGAGTAGGTCCCAAGGGTTGGGCTGTTCGCCCATTAAAGCGGTACGCGAGCTGGGTTCAGAACGTCGTGAGACAGTTCGGTCCCTATCCGTCGTGGGCGCAGGAAATTTGAGGAGAGCTGTCCTTAGTACGAGAGGACCGGGATGGACGCACCGCTGGTGTACCAGTTGTTCCGCCAGGAGCATCGCTGGGTAGCTACGTGCGGACGGGATAAGTGCTGAAAGCATCTAAGCATGAAGCCCCCTCCGAGATGAGATTTCCCTTTGAGCAATCAAGAAAGACCCCTCAGAGACGATGAGGTAGATAGGTCATGGGTGGAAGCGTGGTGACACGTGGAGCTGAATGATACTAATCGGTCGAGGCTTTGATCTAGTCTAACGGTTTGTGTTGATGAATCCTCAGTTTTGAGAGAACAATCTCTCTAAAACATGTTGACATTATCGATAAATAATGTTAATATAATACTTGTCTGGTGGCGATAGCGAGACGGCCACACCCGTTCCCATGCCGAACACGGAAGTTAAGCGTCTCAGCGCCGAAAGTAGTTGGGGGATCTCCCCCTGTGAGGATAGGACGTTGCCAGGCAAGATCGTTCCGCAATAGCTCAGTGGTAGAGCAACCGGCTGTTAACCGGTAGGTCGTAGGTTCAAATCCTACTTGCGGAGCCACTTTCTCTTTTGGAGAGCTGTCCGAGTGGCCGAAGGAGCACGATTGGAATTCGTGTAGGCGGCAAAACCGTCTCAAGGGTTCGAATCCCTTGCTCTCCGCCAGTTTTTCAAAATTCAAACATGGCCCGTTGGTCAAGCGGTTAAGACACCGCCCTTTCACGGCGGTAACACGGGTTCGAATCCCGTACGGGTCACCATTTAATTTTATATCGTCGCGGGGTGGAGCAGTCTGGTAGCTCGTCGGGCTCATAACCCGAAGGTCGTCGGTTCAAATCCGGCCCCCGCAATTAATGTCCGGTCTCGTGGTGTAGGGGTTAACATGCCTGCCTGTCACGCAGGAGATCGCGGGTTCGAATCCCGTCGAGACCGCCATTTTTATTTTTAGAAAATCAAGACTACATATGGCTTTGTAGCTCAGTTGGTAGAGCAAAGGACTGAAAATCCTTGTGTCGGCGGTTCGATTCCGTCCAAAGCCACCATATGTGGGGGGGTAGCGAAGTGGCTAAACGCGGCGGACTGTAAATCCGCTCCCTCGGGTTCGGCGGTTCGAATCCGCCCCCCCCCACCACTTAGGGGCATAGTTTAGCGGTAGAACTACGGTCTCCAAAACCGTCAGCGCGGGTTCGATTCCTGCTGCCCCTGTTTTAATTTAATCATGGCGATTGTGGCGAAGTGGTTAACGCACCGGATTGTGATTCCGGCATTCGAGGGTTCAATTCCCTTCAGTCGCCCCATTATTATTGGGCTGTAGCCAAGTGGTAAGGCATCGGATTTTGATTCCGACATGCGAAGGTTCGATCCCTTCCAGCCCAGCCATTTTGCGGAAGTAGTTCAGTGGTAGAATACGACCTTGCCAAGGTCGGGGTCGCGGGTTCGAATCCCGTCTTCCGCTCCAATGACTTTTTGGCGCCATAG
>NZ_JAPEHX010000109.1:0-1704 GCF_028823655.1 Exiguobacterium sp. B2(2022)
GGCGCATTTCCATAGAGAAAAGCTCCATAAGAAATTTTTCAGGAGATTCCGTTGGAATCGATTCATAGATTTCGGCGACGTAGGCAAGGCGGAGCGACTTGCACATTTCTTTTAGGCTCATGCGGTGCCACCTTCTCCCCACGGCCGGTTTAGGCTGTCATACTTGCTCCAGTCCACATCATAAGGGTGATCCTCAACCACGGCTGGGTCGTCGTCCTCGCCCAGTAGCTCGTATAGGCGTTCATTGATCTCGAGGATTGGATACAGTGCGAGCTTGGCTCGGATCCAGCCCAGTCGTTCCTGCCGGACGAGTAAGTTCGGCACACCCAGATACTCTTTGATTCTACCCGGCAGATATTCGGAATAACGGGAGTGCCCGAAGCTTCTCGGCTTCTTGTGCCAAGTACTGATGATGTTTTCCCACGGGAGCGCACGTTTTGTCATCATGTAAGGTCGTTTTTCTTCGTAGAGAATTTCTCCGTAAAGTGAGAGAATCTTCATCGAATCCCATCTTAGGATGGCGCGTACTTGCCCATGACGAAACCCTGAAGGGATCAAAACTTTCGTCTTATCGATCGTTATTTCGCCGTACTTGTTCACCTTGAACAGTTCTTCCTTGAAGACGGGGAAGTCTTCTTGCGGTAATCGCAACAGATGTCTCTGTTCTTCTTCGAACAGCTCACGGATCAGCACATGCTTTTCGTAATGCACTCGCTCCATGTCGTCCCGTAGGGAAACTGCGAGCTGTCGGTTCATCGAATCGTAATCATGCATGACAGGGGCCGGGACAAGAAAGTTGTATCGAACGTATCCGACCTTGTTCTCGACACTTCCTTTCTCGTTCCCGCTGTAAGGATTACAGCTTTGGACTTGGAATCTATAATGAGCCATGAACTGCAGGAAAGCATCGGTATAGATCGCCTCTTCCCTGGTCGTTCGCGGTTGAATGACTGCGGCGGGGAGATTATCAATTCGGAGTTGTTGCGGCACACCGCCGATTTCTTCAAAAAGCATTTTGAGTCCCGTCAGGAAGCACTCTTGGTTTTCTGCGGGGAGGGCGACGGCTGCCGTGCGGTTGCTGAAGGGCAGACTCATGACGAGGCACTTCACATCGACCGCATGACTATCTTTGACGACTTCCATCGTCCCGAAATCCACCTGCGCCTCACCCGGAGGATGCTGCAGTCGTTCATGCCTTGTGTCGTTTTCCTCTTCGCTTGTCATATGCCAGCTCTTGATGAAATTGCAGACCGTTCGATAAGAGCCCTCGAATCCGTTCGCCACCAGCGTTTCATAAATCTTTTTATTCGTTCGTCTCAACTTTTTCTGAAGCATCTGATCCTCGGTCAACCAATCCTCGACCATCTCTCCCCATTTCGTTCTGTACATCATGCCCCTCTTGGGGCGAATGGTTTCGCTTGGCAATTGAGCTGAATCCGCATATTTTTTAACTGTTCTCCAATTGAGGTCTAGATTTTTAGCGATTCGATTGATTGAATGTGATTTGTGGTTTCTGAGAAATTTGATACAATTGATATCGGACATTGCTAGCATTCCTTCCATCTCCTAACGTTCTTGTGTCGCAACTTAAACGTTAGGGTGAGATTATGATTGCTGGCAAGTCCTTTTTCTTTTCAAAAATAGGAGTGCAGAGTTGTGTACGTTTCCGTTGCACACTTCTGCACTCCTATTTTGCACTACACA
>NZ_JAPEHX010000010.1:0-48965 GCF_028823655.1 Exiguobacterium sp. B2(2022)
CTGAAATTTCTTCTTCACTGATTGGTTGTAGGTTTTTTGAAGATAAAATTGATTGAATTTCTTTTTCTTCAGATAAAGTCTTTGAAGTGGCTATTGCTTCTTGCGCCTCAATAAATTCATATTCGGCAGACGTCATATGATCTAAAACTTCTTTAGGCTCGCTTTCAGCTTTTGGTAATACTGTTCCTCCAAACATTAAAGTTGTTGCTAGAACAGTCGATAGAATTACTTTATTTAGCTTCAATTTTACGTTCTCCTTTTTTTCTGAAAATAATTTTATAAACGAAAAATACAATTGTAGCAGCAGCAGCAACATTAATTGTTTGCCAAATTATATCTAGCATTAATTCCCCTCCTCGCTTCCCTTTAACTATTGTATATCTTATCAATTATTTACCTTTTTTAAAATAATTTTTTGGAATTTTTTGTTTTTGACCATCTCATGAAAAAAAAGACACCCTTCGATAGGGCGTCTTTTTGCTCTAGTATGTCTTTCTCAACGTAATCATCGGCATATTAAATCCATCTTTCAGCTTTAGGATTAGCAATTCGCATCAATCCTCTTCTTTGACTGGTTCTGTTAATTCAGAAACAAGCACTTGGTCGACTCGTTTGCCGTCCATATCGACGACTTCGAAACGAAGGCCGTACGCTTCGACCACGTCCCCCCGCTTCGGAAAATCACCTAATGCGTAAATGACGAGTCCGGCGAGCGTATGATACGAGTTGCGTCCCTCATCGAAGCGATCGTCCCGAATCTCGAACGTTCGTTTCAAGTCCTCGATCCCGAGTAACCCGTCCGCTAAATAAGATCCATCCTCACGACGAACCACTTCCGGTGTATCTTCTTCAATCATGACTTCTCCGACGATTTCTTCCAAAATATCGAACAGCGTGACCATCCCGAGGAATCCACCGTATTCATCTAAGACGAATGCGATCTCGACACCATTTTTCTGCATCATCTGAAGCACTTGGCTCGCTTCACGTTGCTTTGGCACAATCAGCGGTTGCTTGATGCGTTTCAAAATCTGTGACGGCTCACGCAATGTCGGTAACGTCAAAATGTCACGCACATCGATATATCCGACAAAGTCGTCGAGTGAGTCGCGACCGACTGGTAACTTGTTATGCTTACTCTCATAAATCGATTTTTTCATGTCATCCATGTCATCCTCTAAGTCGACCCATTCGAGCGTCGTCCGAGGTTGCATGAGCTCATAAATCAATTGATCGTGGAACGCAAAGACGCGTTCGACTTGCTGCACTTCTTCATGGGCGAACTGACCTTGCTGAGCTCCTTCAAAGAGAAGCTGTTTAATCTCAAGCTCAGTCTCTCCACTCGTTTGTTCTGCCTTTAATCCAAGGAGTTTGAATAAGAAGAGCGTCGATTTCGATAAAATCCAAATGAATGGGCGCATCAACTTACTGAATAGATCGAGCGACGGAATGATTGCCATCGTTACTTTTTCAGGCGAGACGAGCGCAATCCGTTTCGGGACCAATTCACCAATGATGAGCGACAGATACGTAATAATCGTAACGACGGCCACATAAGCAACGGTTCCGGCATACTGCGTACTCATTCCGGCTTGTTCAAATGCCGATGCGAGCGGTGCCGAGAAGCGTGCGCCCCCGTATGCCCCGTTAATAATCCCAATCAATGTGATTCCGACTTGAACGGTCGACAACAAATCTGTCGGGTCTTTCGAATAATGAAGCGCAATCTTGGCACTTCGTTTCCCTCGATTTGCTTCAACCTCAAGTTTTGCAGGTTTCGATGAGATGAGCGCAATTTCTGTCATCGCAAAAATCCCGTTCAACACAATCAAAAACAAAACAATCAACAAATCAATCACTATGGAAGAATCCACTTTTTTCATCACCTCAGCTATTTTTAAAACCATACCGCTTCATTTTATCAAAAAATCGTTACAAACCTGTACCCGTTTTGCTCGAAAAAATAGCCACTCCTCAAGAAGTGGCTTCGTTGACAGCTTGTTTGGCGACGGCTGCGGTCTGAGACTGTTTAAAGAGAATTACTCCGATGAGCAGGACCGTAAGCCCAACGACTTGTCCAGCCGATAACGTGATTTGAGGCATCCCGAAAGCGCCATACAAATCGACGAGTAATGCCCAAATGAGTTGTGACACGAGAATAAGTGACACGGACAAAGTCGGTCCAAGTAGCTGGATGCTCCGCATGACACAATACACGACACCGACCCCAAGTAACCCACCAAGCCAATAGATGGGTGACACATCGCGTAATCCCGAAAGGTTCCCTCCGAATAACAGTAACGGAATGATGGATCCGACCAATCCGACGATAAAGACCAACACTGTCGTCGCCCAGGCTCCTAAATTTGTATTCATTTTTGCATTGACTGCCGCCTGGACACTAATGAATGCTCCAGCCACTGCTGAACAGATGATTCCAAAAATCATATAATCTCTCCTTACTCATAAAACATGCCGTTCGCACGTTCCTTCAATCGCTCACTATTTAATATGACAACTTCTTTTCTCGTTCGCGTGACCAATCCTTCATCGACGAACGCCTGCAACGTCCGATTCAAATGACGATAACTCGTTCCAAGCCATTCGGCGACTTCTTTACGCTTCAGTTGACTCATTTCAGCTTGAAACAGCTCGTTACCCGATTCACTAAGAGAAATCAAATAGCCCGCCAACCGTTCTTCAAGTGTCGACATGAGATGGTTGGATGAGGCGTTCGCCTCGATGAACAGCTTTTCGGACACCCCACGCAATAGATGTTCCGTGAATTCGACCGTACGATTATGACGACGAAGTACCTCGAACGGAATCCGTAAGCAGGTTACCGATCCAACCGCCTCGACAGTATGCAATACGTTACGACCACTCGCATATTCGATGTCTCCAATGAGCGTCGGTGCAGCTTTCAAACGAAGCAAGCGCAACTTCCCTTCTTCACTGAGTGTATAGATTTTGACACGTCCTTCGAGAACGACGAACAAGGATTCAATGTGTTGATTGTTCGAACAAAGCATTGTACCAGATTCATAAGTGACTAAAGAAGAAGCTTCAAGCGTTTCGTTAGAAAAAAGGTGATTCCACTGCAGTCGTGTCAGTGCATCCATCATATTCATCATGAGAATTGAACTCCTTACGCGAATGTATAAATTCCGATCCCGACGACCATTAAGACGAGTCCCATGACCTGTCCCGTATTCATCGGCTTCCGTTTGACACCAAACCAGCCATTCAAATCGATGATAAAGGCTCCTATCAATTGTGCCACAAGCAACACGCAGATTGCCCATGTTACACCAAGTTGTTGAATCGCTGTCAGTTCGCCGAAGACGACGAATACACCGAATAGTCCACCTAGACTATAATACCAAGGCACACGTTTGAAGGCCGTCATGTCTGCATCTCGTTTGAAAAAGTAAATGATGAGCGCCAACAAAAGTCCGACAAAATGGACGATTGTGACGGACATCCATGCCCCTACCGCATCTCCTAGTTTGGCGTTAAAGATTCCTTGTAAAGCAATAAACGTGCCAGATAGTATGGCAAATAGAATTCCCATGTCATTCCCCTCTCTCTTCGTCTGACTGTACAAAAAGAATGACCGCTTGAATAGGACATATGTCCAAAAATAAAAAGCAACTTCGAATGACCGAAGTTGCTTCATGTGTTTATCCTAGCAATTTGACAAGTTCTTTTCCGACCGCTTCAGAAGACTGAGGGTTTTGACCTGTGACGAGTCGCTCGTCGACTGCCACATTCACCGCCCAATTGTCAGCTCCTTTGAACTGTCCACCTTGATTGCGTAGTCCCGTCTCAAGTAAGAACGGTACAGCTGAATCGAGTTGCATTTCTTTTTCTTCTGCATCGGTGAACCCTGTCACTTGTTTATCTTTGACGAGTGGCTCATCGTTGCTCAGTTTCACGTTGACCAATCCAATCGGTCCGTGGCACACCGCACCGACAATATTTCCACTCTCATAGACGTTACGAATAACGCGTTGTAGCGTTTCATTTCCTGGGAAATCGACGACTGTCCCATGGCCACCTGGCAAATAAATTGCATCATATGACTCGTCTGCGACTTGATCAAGTCGCGCTGTGTCTTTGAGCAACTCGCGTGTATTTAGAATGTCTTCTGACAAGCCATCTTCTAAACTATTCGCATCGATTGGCACGTCTCCACCTTCGATACTCGCGACCGTCACTTTGTATCCTTCTTTTTCAAACAACAAGTAAGGAACGGCAAACTCTTCAAGCCAAAGTCCCGTTGCGTGGCCATTTGATAATTGATTCGCTGACGTCGTGACAATCAGTACATGTTTCGACATACTCAATTCCTCCTTCAATAATCAACATACGACACTATTGTTCCCGATTCATCATCCGTTAAACCTGATGAGCTGTCTCACCGTCATCAGGTAGTTCTATTTTTAACCTGGTGATTTATTCGTCCTGCCTTTATTTCAACACCCTTTTATACTGTAGATGAATCGACACTTAGACCTATGAAGGGGATATCTCGTATGACGAAACGAATGAATGACTGGGGGTTTCTCATTGTTGTCGCCATCATCATCTTGTTGCTTGTGCTCGGTCAGTTGCCAATCTTCATGTAATCTTCACGGACATTCCTTCACAAACTGTAGTATGATGGCGTTGTAAGCACTTACACTAAACCCGATAGGAAAGGATGAAGTTTACTATGTCAGAACGTATTTTCATCAGTCCGGCTAAGTATGTGCAAGGGAAACAAACGATTGATCGCATCGGAGAGTATGTCGCTCACTTCGGTTCAAACGCTTTACTCATTGCGGATGACGTCGTCTGGGAATTGGTCGGTTCGCGTGTGACACATTCACTGCAGGCGAGCAATATTGAAGCGACGAAAGCAGATTTTGTCGGAGAAGCATCAAAGCATGAGATCACTCGAATCGCCACAGATGCCAAAGAAAGTGGCACAGCGTTCGTGATTGGTCTCGGTGGCGGTAAGACGCTTGATACAGCAAAAGCGGTCGCAGATGAATTGGATGCGCGCATTGTCATTGTACCGACGATCGCCTCGACAGATGCACCGACGAGCGCCCTGTCAGTCATTTACACAGATGAAGGTAATTTCGAAAGTTACCGTTTTTATAAAAAGAATCCAGATCTCGTTCTGGTGGACACCGAGTTGATTGCACAGGCACCGCCACGCTTCCTTGCATCAGGCATTGCCGACGCTTTGGCGACGTGGGTCGAAGTGCGAAGTGTCCTTTCATTCGGAGGAAAGACGATGGCCGGTGGTGTCCCGACGCTTGCGGCGGAAGCAATCGCCGAACGTTGTGAAGAAGTATTGTTCACGTATGGTATTCAAGCGTATGAAGCCGTCAAGGCAAAAGTCGTTACACCTGCGCTCGAAGCCATCGTTGAAGCCAACACCCTATTGAGCGGTCTCGGCTTTGAAAGTGGTGGCTTGGCTGCAGCCCATGCCATTCACAATGGATTCACTGCGTTAGAAGGGGACATCCACCATTTGACGCACGGTGAAAAAGTTGCATTCGGGACACTTGTGCAACTCGCACTCGAAGGACGTCCTCAAGAAGAATTCGAGCAGTACGTTGCCTTTTATATGGCACTCGACTTGCCGGTCACACTCGAAGATATCAAATTGAAAGATGCATCTCGAGAAGATATCTTAAAAGTCGGAAAAGCCGCCACGGCAGAAGGCGAAACGATTCATAGCGGTTTTGATGTCACGCCAGAAGAAGTTGCAGACGCCATCATCGCAGCCGATCGATATGCCCGTCTTTATCAAGAACGGTTATAAAAATAGCGAGAGGAAGCTTACACGGCTTCTTCTCGCTGTTTTTTGGTCGGGATGAACGAAAGGACAATCCCCACTCCCATGCAACTGACTGTCAGGAAAAAGAAAGTCAGCTGATTCATATAGATGATATTCGTGAACTGGTTCCATCCTTCTGCGAAAGACTCGTTCGTAGATGAACGAATTCCTTCCCGAAGAGACGTCGCTTGCGATTGATTGGTCACCCAGGCAATCCCGGCCATGATGAGACTACCCAAACCTAATACGACTCTCCCAATCGGTCGCACGGATGCTGTGACCCGACGTGTCATGCGAACTGTAATCCAAATGAATAATAACAAAAACGGCCACCCAATCAAGAGCACAATCCAGTATACATTCCCTTCATTCGGCGTTTCCGACGGCCACCCAATCAAGAGCACAATCCAGTATACATTCCCTTCATTCGGCGTTTCCGAATACGGGGTCGTCATCACTTCACCAAGCTTAAAGATTACAAACGCAATCAACGTCACGATAAACCATGCTTTTATTAACTTCTCCATCTCAACACCTCGTCCTTAGTATAGCAAAAACACCGTATGCGTCTGCATACAGTGTTTAGTCTTTCGGGCGGACGACGTAGTAAATCAAAATGACGAGCCATGTCCACACTCCTGTGAAAATCCCAATAATCCCGACGATGAAGAATCCGAGCGGAATCATCGATTTCGTTCGATTGTAGTCCTTCCACATATTCGATAGCCCTTTAATATTAAAGTATAAAAAGGCAAAGAACAGGACGAGCAACAACAGTGGTAATCCAAATAAGACTTCCATTCGCTCACTCCTTTCTACGATCTCATTCGTTATGTTTATTGTATCGGATTTGACTCCTCGCTTCATCGGACCCAAGCTGTATCCTTATCCGACCTAAGGGTGGATAAAAGATGCTCAGTCCATCAAGAAAACGGGAAAAGGAACATCATCTAACCCACGAGGAGGCGTTTTGCCATGAAATCCCTGCGTATCTTGATTATTTGTCTGCTCCTGTTGCAAGCTTCGCCGGTGACAGCGGCATCATCGTCCCCACAACCAGGTTATACCATCAAAACAACCTATCTATACGGTCGTGCGATGCAATCTTCTCCTGTGTTGAAGACGTTACGAACAAATATCCCCGTTCGCTACACCACGTATAACCGAAGCTGGTCAAATGTCTATATCGGGAGTACAAAGTACTTCACTCCAACCGCTAACCTGAAAGCCGGTATCCCTAAAATGCCAACGGCCGACCGATTACGACTCGTCAATAAAACAAATGGGCTCCCGTCCACTTATCGTTCCCCACAACTTGTGACCTTAACCGTCCCAACTGTTTATCAAAAAGGAAGCGAACGTACATTGATGACAGCGGAAGCCGCTTACGCGCTAGCGAAACTGTATTACGCAGGTCGAAAGCAAGGTCATACGTTATACGCACTGAGCGCCTATCGCTCCTATTCAACTCAAAAATCTCTATATACCTACTGGGTCAATACACGCGGGGTCGCATACGCTTCAAAATATGTCGCCCGTCCCGGACACAGTGAACATCAAACCGGTCTAGCGGTGGATATGACGAGTCAACGTATGCGTCTAGGGTTATACGCCTCCTTTGACCAATCGCCCGAAGGAAAGTGGATGATTCAAAACGCCCATCGTTACGGCTTTATCGTCCGTTATCCGAAAGGAAAAGAAAACATCACTGGTTATAATTATGAACCATGGCATTTGCGCTATGTCGGGGTAACCGAAGCAACGATGATGAAGCAGAAGAACTGGGCGTTTGAAGAATGGTGGGGCAAACGTTGAGTGAGCATCCTTTTTTAGACATTTCCCTGTTCACGGTATAATGAAATCATCTTATTCGTATAGGGGGATATGCCGAATGTGGATTGTCATGAATAAACTAGACGTTGAAAAAGGAAAGGCCGATGCGGTCAAAGCACGTTTCGAGACGACAAAAGGAATCGAAGCGATGGATGGCTTTGTCCGGATGCAAGTGTTGACGGATACGTCCGATGCAGCAATGGACCATGTGGTCATCATGACCACATGGCGGAATGCGGAAAGCTTTGAAAATTGGCGCGACAGCAATGCCTACAAGCACGCCCATAAGAAACGAGATGACGGGACGTCGGAAGTAAAACCGATCGTCCTCGGCAACACCGTTACCCAATATGAGGTCGCGATTGAACACCTCGCCTCAACGGAGCGCGTTCAGTAAATCTTGAGGGCGAATGATTCCAAGTAACGTTTCATCCGGGCTACCGGTATTCGTAATCAGGAGGGCGTCGTATCGTGCGCCCTCTTTCATTTGTGTGAAGCAATGTTGTGCCTCGATGACCGTCGCATCTTTTCGAATGAATCGATACCGATGCATATGTGGATCATGATGAAGCACATGCTTCACACGCACTCCTTTGAGTGATAAGTTGGTCCCGTCGATTGTCTCGGCCAGCCAACTCGTCACTCCTTTTTTCGTCAGAAGACCACGCCAAGAACCATTGTCGTGATATACGGGAAACTGTGAGTAATTTTTATCGCGAATCTCTCGGAGCACCTCCGTCAAAAAATCTTCGGACTGAAACGTCACCACCGACTTCTCAAACAATGGGATGACGAGACGTGGATGAAGGAGTTCCCGCTCCACTTCTAAAATCAATTCGACGAGCGACTCGTGGGGCTCCGCGATAATGAAATCGGGTTCACGCCGCTCATGAACGATCGCATTTCGCAGTTGACTCATCTGATGTAAATCTTCTTTATATCGATCGATGATTGGATTTTGTTTCGCTAACCGATTCACCATGTTGCTAAAACTGAAATGTTGCCCATCCCCCATCTCTCGACTCAAGTAGTCCTCGATTCGATGATAGGATGCTAAAAATTCTTCAGCACGACTCATGTGACCACCCTCCTTAACGATACATGTATACCCTCTTTTTCATCATTTGAGCAGGAAACTGTCCATTCATCCCGAATGACATAGAAATCATCTTGATGATCAAGGAGGGCTGTCATGGCGACATCAGTTCAATCCACATCCCCATCTTCACAACAGTCAACATTTCGTGCGGGACTTCGAGCAGGTATTCCCGTTGCCATTGGATATATCCCGATTGCCATCGCTTTCGGTCTTTTGGCAAAATCGTTTTTTTTCATTTTCGCCGGTGCCAGTCAGTTCATCACCGTGCAATTGCTGATGACCGGTTCGATGTATTGGGAAATCATTCTGACGACATTCATTTTAAACTCTCGTCATTTTTTGATGTCTGCCTCGCTATCCCAACGGATCGAGAGTACATCTAGAAAACTACTAGCTGCCATTGCGTTCGGTGTGACCGATGAAACGTTCAGTGTCGCTTCCACCCGAAAAGAGGCACGTTCCGGTCTGTTCGTTCTTGGGTTGAATACGATTGCCTTTCTCGCCTGGAATATCGGTACTTGGATTGGTGTGTTTCTCGCTTTCGGTCTTCCCAGCACGTTACAGGCGAGCATGGGCATTGCGCTATATGCGATGTTCATCGGGTTACTCGTCCCGTCCTTGACGACTCGACCTGTCTTCGTCGTCACGAGTTTCGCCATCGTCATGCAAGCGGTGCTTCATTGGATCATCACGCCGCTCTTTCCAATCTCGGACGGAATTCGAATTATCATCGCGACTGTTATCGCGGCCGGAATCGGTGCTTTTCTATTTAAGGAGGAAGAGATTTCATGATGTCCTTATTTTTGCTCGTCCTAGGATTGGCGCTTGTCACGTATCTTCCTCGACTCGTCCCGCTACTCTGGTTAAAGGAATTGGCGTTACCGGCATATGTGAAACGATTTCTTTCTTTCATCCCGTATGCAGTATTGGCTAGTTTAATTTTTCCGGGAGTCTTGTCTTCGACGACTACTACGACGTCCGCTTTGTTTGGAGGAGTGGTTGCTACGACACTTGCGCTACTCCGGGTCAATCTCGTCGTTGTCGTCATCGGAGCCGTATTCGGTGTGTACGTATTCCAAACCCTATTCTAAAAGGAGCCGCACACGAGGTGCCGCTCCTTTTTTATGCAGATATCGCTTGTCGACGAAGCCTTACGAATACGTCTACAAATTCGGCGTCCCATTGCGTGCCACGACCGCTCTCTAAAATAGAGAGTGCCTTTTCCATCGGCATCCCAGAGCGATAAGGTCGATCAGACGTCATGGCGTCATAAGCATCAGCAATCGCCATGATTCTTCCGAACAACGGAATGTCAACCTCACTTAAGTGGTCCGGATACCCTTTTCCGTCGATTCGTTCATGATGCGACCGAACCCCGGCCAAAATCGGTTGAAGGGATGCCGGTAAATGAATTTGACTTAATATATGAATGCCAATCGTCGGATGTTCCTGAATCTTTGAAAACTCTTCGTCTGTCAACTTCCCTTCCTTCAGCAAGACATCATCACGAATCCCGATTTTTCCGATGTCGTGAAGAAGTGCAGACTTATTGAGCAAGTCGATTTGTTCCTTTGGCAAATGAAGCGCACGGGCAAGCTCTACCGAGTACATCGCCACACGTTCTGAATGACCGGCCGTATAAGGGTCCCGTGCATCGAGCGTTGCCGCGAATAAAATGAAGAGGCTGTCTAACAGTTGCGCATTCTCTTGTTCCCGAGCATTCACTGTCTCGACCATTTGGTTAAACCCACCAATCAATTGAGCGAACTCATCTAAATAGGGGTTTTCGATTTTTTGAAGTCGTCCTGATTCCATCTGTTCGATTCCTGACGTCAAAAGGCCAATCGGGCGTTTAATATTGTCATAGAGTAAGAAACTACATAACACCGCAATCCCAACGATAATGACAAGAATCACGAACGCCCAATTCCAATATGTATCCGTCCGAGTCGAGGTCGACAATTGAACGCTCGAGGCCAACATGAACAACATGATTGGAAAGACACCCGTAATGAGCATGCTGATCAATAATTTAGTCCGGACACTGAATGAGCGATACGTTGCATGGATAGGCTGATGATACAGTTCGAAGTGCCTTTCTTTCATATACACGAGCAGCGGCTCCACCGACCGTACCGTCAAAAAGTACTCAATCAACGCGTGCAACACGGCAATCATGACGGCACCGATGGCGGCGAGACCAATCAAACGATACGGTAATTCCATCCAGCCTTGATAAATACAGAGTGTCGTCAAAGCGATTGACGGAATGGATAGGCCAAACAAGTGAGGACCTAAAATTCGCTGTACCGTTAAAGTCGGGAAGCGACTCGCCTGTTCGAACGCCGACGTCAACTCTTGACTCGTTGGAGACTCCGCACTAAAAAACTGGCGGATTGGTCGGATATGTTTACGATACAATAGAAGTTCTGACGTAATCATGATCATCCCTGAACTGAACATAATGGCCAGAAGCAGTCCGATTTCACGAACTGATAACTCAAGCGTCTGAAAAATGAAGACCCCGCCTACTCCAAAAACAGCCAATCCCGAGCCGATGATATAGTTGATTACGAGCGTTCGTTGAAATCGTTCAAACATTCCTTCACCCCTAGACTCTTTTCTTTTACTATCGACCAAATGAATGCTTTTCTTCAACATAAAAAAAACGGATCTCCGCATGGGAAATCCGTGAAAGAATCTTTTAAGGTCGTAACGGACCATCGTTGTCGTCAAGTGAACGATTGTCTTGATCTGGAGTGATATTGTCGTGGAACGGATTTGGTTCCGGCCCGTCTACGTGATCTCCCGTTGAATCATGAACGTCTCGCTTCACTTCGTTCTTCGATTGTTCCGCTTCCTGCTTCGACTGCTCCACACCTTGTTTGGCTTGCTGTTTCGCAGCTTCCGCTTCACGACTCATCTGTTCCTTTTCTTTCTCGAGTCCTTCTTTTGAAACTTCCGTCTGATCAATACGGTGCTCCGCTTTTTTCAAGTAGCGTGCTGCCGTCTCGCGACCGCCAAGACCGAATGCAAGACCGAAGGCGAGGGCAACAGCTCCAAGAATGAGAAGGAAGGCCGTATTGACAATCATCGGCGCGATGCCGAGTTGACTGATGGCCATGAAGAAGACGAGTCCGAGAATCGCATATTTCGCTACGTAGCGAAGTGCACTCGGTTGTCCTGCGCCATCGACAAGGACACTTCCGACCAAACGTTCTGCCATATTAGCTAACCAGAAGCCGACTGCCAAGATGATGAGTGCCGCAATCACCATTGGCAAGTAAGCGAAGATTGCTGTCGCAAGAGACGCCATGAACTCGAGATTGGCCACCTGAAGTGCTTCAGATACGAAGAGTAAGATGACGATCACTTGTACAATGACACCGACCACTTGGGCGATTGACATCGAAGATGCTCGTTCCCCGAAGCCCATTTTATGCGCCAATGAATTGACACCAAGGTTTTCAAGGAGTGATACAACGACACCTTTTAACCATCTTGCCACGAATACACCGACGAGGACGAGGACGATTGCGACCAGGATGTCTGGAATCATGACAAGGACATCATTGAGCATCGCAATCGCTGGTTCCGAGATTCCTCGAATATCCAACGCTTCAAGTGCCGAAATCGTGACCGGAATCATGATGAAGATGAACACGATTGTACCGATTGCTTTCGCAAGACTCGATCCCTTCACATAATCAGAAAGATGGAATCGCTCTGCCAATCGATCTAATCCTGCTGCTTCAAGGAACTTCGTCAAAATATCACGTACAATCTTCGCGACGACATAACCGATTGCGAAGATGAGCGCTGCTGCCACAAGTTTCGGAATAAATCCAAGGAAACTGTTTAACAAGTCTTCGAATGGTCCGCTGACCCCACGAAGTCCAAGTGCGTCAAGTACAGCCGGTAACGCCAATAAGAGGACGAGGTAGAAGACGATATTCGCGACCGTATCGACCCATTTCGTTTGGTTGACACTTGTCGATTCTTGTCCCGTCTTTTCCATCAACTTGCTTAAGTTCAAGCGATGTCCCGCCATTTGAATCCCTTTTTTCAAAAGGGTAGCGATGACCCACGCAACGAGTAAAATCAGACCTGCTTTAATGACACCGATAATCAATCCAGAGAATCCTTCATAAATCTGACTGAACGGCTCCGTGATTGCAGGAACGTTCATAAATTCAAAGATAATCAGGAATGCGAGAAGTAAGACTCCAAAGAACACCACTTTTGCAATAATGCGTTCAGGTGTCCACTTATCTCCTTTTTCTCCGTCTTTTTTGATACCGGCCCGCTCATCGAGTCGTGCCTTCTTCAATGCTTTTCGTGTCACGTTTTCCAATACTTTCGCCAAGATATAACCGACTACGAGAATAACAATTGCCAGCAAAAGCTCTGGTAGCCATGACATGAACGAATTGAAGTTATACGTTGTATTGTTCATCGAATCTTCCTCCTTTTTTTATGAAATGATTACTTTTCCTTAACAGTGTTCTTTATTTAAATACCTATATTTCAAAATCATCAAACATCGTGCACATGACAACTCTTTCACATCACTATTACAATTCAATGGAAATGGGTAGGTAAGTAAGAGAGAAATCGTGTCAAATCCCGCGAGATATGATACGAATAACATGAGAAGTCATTTTAGGAGGAATTCGAATGAACATCGCTTTAGTGGCTCACGACAAAAAGAAAGACGATTTGATTGTTCTCATTAAAACGTATGCACATATTCTAGAAAAGCATCAATTGTTCGCAACAGGTACAACTGGTAAGCGAATTGCGGAAGCGACCGGATTACCCGTGCATTGTTTCCGCTCAGGACCGCTTGGAGGGGACCAAGAAATTGGAGCTGCTGTCGCACGCGGAGAGATGGATATGATCATCTTCTTCCGGGATCCATTGACTGCCCAACCTCATGAACCAGACGTGAGCGCATTGATGCGTCTTTGTGACGTTTATTCCATCCCCCTTTCGACAAATATGGGAGGAAGCGAGATTTTGATTCGAAGCATCGAACAAGGTGATTTCGAGTCGCTTAAACTTTCTCATAATGACGAACCACCTGCATGACGATGACAAACCAAGAAAGGAGAGGAATCTCCCTGGAACCGAATATGATTCATGACCCGAACGTCCAACAGTTTTTCAACGAGGTGCGCAAGCGCTTGATTGAACTGATTGGAGATGAGGCGGAAGCGGATCGCCTCTTGCTGGCTCTCGCCGGCTATATCCGCCATGCGGAGAAAAGTGGACAGTCGTTAGACAGTCTCTTAAACCAAGATCCGCATGAGTACGCTCGTTTCCTTATCGAACAACCAGAAACAAATGAAGAATATCGCCGTCGCTACCACGTCTTGATCGATGCCTCGGATGAATTAAAACCTCATGAAAAAGCTCAAGCGAATCGAGATTTCGATTGGGCGGTCAATCAACTGGACGAAGCCAAACTCTCATTGAAAGAGATTGAAGTTCGTGATCTTGCATTCCTCGCTTATACGAAAATCGAAGCGCTCAAATCATCACGGACGATTTGGAACCGTTTCGGCTGGTTGCTCGGTATGATTTTGGCATTTTCATACGCCAACTTACTGCTCGTCATCGACGATGTGTTCAGCGGACGGTTGTTCACTGCACCGATGTCGACATATCCAATCGACTATCTGGCCTTCCTGTTACCTGTCCTCGTGACCGGTGCCATCTTCGGTATCTTGACCCGTTTTCGGCACCACATTCATACGCTCGGACGACGGATCGCATTCGCTTTACTCATCGTGGTCGTCTACGTCACGTCCATCTTTTTGATTCAACCGCTCTTGATGACAATCGGTTGGTCGTTCATCATTCAATTGACCCCACTGTATGCGCTCATTTTGTTAGCAATCAGTGGTTTTATGGCCATTTGGACGTTGATTGAGTTCGTCTGGAAGAGTACACGTTGTTCACTCGGGGACGACACGCTCATGCTTTATTATTAATCTGCGCCACTCCTATTAGGAGATGGCGTTTTTTGTTTCAATTTTGGATAGAACGGAAATTACTCCTATTGTGACGCTATTTGAAGATTGGCAAAAATTAAGGGGGTATTCGATGTCAGAACGTAAAATGATTGGTCTGTTTCAGACGGAACAAGAAGTCATGCATAAAGTAGACGAGTTGAGGGCTGCAGGGGAAGCCGAAAAGAATATGCATGTCGTTGCCAAGCGAGATGGGGAAATCTCTGCTTTGCGTGACCATACGGATGTAAACGCCGAGGCTGGAGTTCGAGACGTGAATTTGCTCGATCGCGTGAAAGCATTCCTACATGGAAGTGACCGTATCCGCGATGAACTTCGCAACATGGGACTCAGCGACGCCGAGGCAGAAGAATACTATGATGCCATCGATGAAGGCCAGATCTTACTCTATGTCGATCGTCATTCTTATGATCGCTATCCGAACATGTACAAGAAAGATAGTGAACTCGATCATGACAAAGGTGAGAAGGCGGATGGGATTGCTTTTGATGCCAAGCCGTTCAACGATCATGACGAGGAACCAAAAGGTACAAAGGATGACCCGATTGTTCGCGGACATTCAGGTTTAGAAGACCATCGACGATTATAAGGAGGAATTACTATGAACGAGAAACGATTCATCAGTATGCACGAGACACAAGATGCAGCGCTTGGAAAAATTGAAGAGTTACGCGCAAAAGGGTACGAGGACTCACACATTTACGTCGTCGCGAAGCATGAAGACAACGTATCGATTTTGAGACGGGACACAGATGTTCATACGGAAGCTGCACATCATACAAGTTGGTTCGATAAGGTCCGATCCTTCCTAAGCGGACATGAAGATGTTCATGCCGGTTTACGAAATATGGGACTTAGCGAAGATGAAGTGAAACGTCACTATGACGATGTTGAAGCCGGTAAGATTCTCGTCTATGTGGATGAGGACTTCGAGCGTCGTCATCAAGACGGAGTGACGGTCGATGCGAAACCGTATCAAGACGCATCGTCTACTCACCTCGGTAGCCATACAGACGACGGATTAGAGATCGACTCGAAACCATATCATGAGGCCCAGACCGTCGACCCAAGTCATCCGGTGGACCCGGAGCAAGACAAGCTAGATGAAGAAACGAAGAAACCTGATCGCGAAGAAAAGCTACGTGGGCTCGATGACCGTGCGTATCGAAATGACGTAGAAGACCCAGATAACATTCGACGCTTTTAATTGTAAGAAGAGCCTGACGCGCGCGTCAGGCTCTATTTACGTCAATCGATTCTTCGGTTCTTTTCCTTCCAGCACGTTCACGATAGCATCTCGGTTCAACGCCATCATCGCGAGACGCGTTCGAATCGAGGCACTCCCGATATGCGGTAGTGTCGTCACGTTCGGAATCGTCAATAGTGGATGATCCAAGTCGACCGGTTCTTTTGTGAACACGTCGAGTCCCGCTCCCCAGATTTTCTTCGCCTTGAGTGCCTCATACAACGCCTGTTCATCGATGATCTCTCCACGAGCCACATTGATGAAAATCGCTGTTTCTTTCATCTTGGCAAACTCATCTGCCCCAAGCATTCCACGCGTCTCGTCCGTGAGTGGTGCGAGAACGACGACGAAATCAGATTGCGTCAACAGTTCATCGAGGTCCGCATACGTGAAGCCATACATCGACTCTGACTCGTGACGACGCGTCCGATTATGATAGAGAACGTCCATGTCAAATCCTCGCGCCCGTCGTGCGACCGCTTCACCGATTCGTCCCATTCCGATGATCCCAAGTTTCGCTTGATAGAGGTCCATCCCGACATATCCCATCGGAAGCCACGATTTCCACTCACCGGCACGTAAATCACGCTCGGCCTCTCCGAGACGTCGAGCCGTCATCATCATGAGTCCAAACGTCAGGTCCGCTGTCGTTTCCGTCAAGACGTCCGGTGTATTGGTTACGATGACGCCCTTCTCTTTCGCTGCGTTCAAGTCGATGTTGTTATAGCCGACGGCCAAGTTGGAGACGACCTCTAATTTCGTTGCACGCTCAAACACTTCGCGGTCAATTGTGTCACTAAGCATCGTCCAGAGTGCATGCGCAGATGAGACTTCTTCTAGAAGCACCTCACGAGGAACACTTTTCCCCTCATGTTCCCACATATGCACGTCATAGTGTTCACGAAGCGGCGCGACCGCTTCTTCCGGCAAGCGTCGTGTAATATAGATTCGTTTTTTCATCTTTCTCCCCCTCTCTACGATTACTTGTAGTCTAACAAAAGGGAGTCGTTAGGATGGTTGATTCGACTTCGGGTTTTGTTTCAAGAACTGTTCAAACAACGAACCGAACTCTTGATTCAATAACTGTTCAATCGTTTTTGAGGAATCCATCGCATTTCGATAGGCAATTTCGTTGATGGCGAGCCCGATTGCCCACGTGATCCCTGAGGCAACCGTCGCATTGATGACACCAGCAGCCGCATTCGCTCCCGGGAAGAACTTCATGACATTCAATAGAATCGTTTTCGATAACGTACGCCCAATCTGTGGGATAATCGTGCTTCCAATGAGCGTCTTCAGTAAATCATCACTCGCCTTCACGCCCCAATAGCGAAACAGATGGACGCTCATCGTCACTTGAATCGGTGTCAAGGCCACGGCATCTGCAAACGGAAGCGGGACCGCAGCGGCCGTTCCTGCGCTCGCCACATACCCTGAAATGATTCGATTTGCTTTCTTCCGTTTCAACTTGAGCATCGTCTCACTCTCTGCTTGAATCTCCATCAAGAGCCCTTCCTGCAAAGAAGCATCTAGCTGTTCGACTGACCACACAATCAACCGTTCCCAATCAACATACTGTCTCAATGTTTCGTTGTTCAGTATTTCCGGGGCGATACTGACCTGAAACACGGATTCTTCCGATACGACCCCATCCAGTTCATTTCGTAATGCTGTCAGTTCATCTAAATCGACTTGGTCAATCTGTGTAAATAAGACAGCGACAGCAGTCGATTCACGAAGACGACGAATGAGCGCCTTGTCGAGTGGCGTGACACGTTTTGTCGCGGCGTTGATTGTGTACCAAACGAGATGGATTCGTTCGGATGCTTCTTGTTGCTTTGCGTTCTCCACAAACCCGATGACTTCTTCCTCGTAATGTTGTTGGCGTGCACTCCCAATCTCGTACCCTTCGCTATCAAACAACGTGACCGCAATATCGTCACTCTTATATTGATGGATTCCCCGAGTGACGGGTTCCCCTGCCGCCACCTTTGTCAAATCCCGACCAAACACATGGTTCACGACCGAACTTTTCCCTGCTCCCGTCGCCCCTGCGATGAGGATGTTTGGTTTTTTGACATTGCCTCGTAGCCGTTCGAGTTCTGCCTTTACATCATAATCCTTAAAATCAAATCGTTTCGTCGATTCCATTTACGTTTCCCCCTTATGAGTTGAGCGTGCGACCAAGCTGACGCATTTCACGTTCAAAGCCGCGCCGAATCTCTTCTTCAATTGTTTGTCTTACGGATGCGTATTGCTGTTCAATCGCTTTTTTGATTCCCCGTTCTGCCGTTCGACGCTTGAATGCCCAATAGATGAAATGCACCCCAGGAATCATTCCAAGAACCATCTTTCGAACTGTTTTTCCGAACGAATAGTCAAATCCGAGCTCAACTCGTCTCGTTCTAAACAACAGGTCTGCTTGTTCTCCGACGAGTGGGTACCGCTGCATGAGTTGGATATAATGACGTACCCCTTCTGCCATCGCATCTTCTGTTGTCACGGCCGCCTGCTCGAGCGTTTTCTCTAGATCCTTTTCAATGTGACGGGCTTTCCAACTGATCATCGCCTGTGGGGTGAGCATACGGATTTTTTCTGCCGAATCGATACTTCGAATCCGCCAATCTTCCAACTCTTCTAAAAGATGATTCGTCAGATTGATGGGAAGTTTTCGTTCGATGTCTTTCCAAAGGTTCGTCCGATTCCGTTTCCATACGTCCTCGTAGCCTCTTACCGGAACACGTTTCCCGGTCAGTAACTTCTTCTCGACACTGTTGACACGAATGATGTCCCCTTCATCGATTGGCAGTTCACGTAACAATACCCGTTCCATCGCTTCCGCCTTCTGCACACTCATCGGGTCTTCTTCATTGAAGTTGGTCAGAATGAGGGTGACTTTGCTCCCCCGTTCATATAACGGCTTTAAAATCGCCTCAAGCTCGTATGCCTCGACACGTCCTGACTGCACGGACAACAAGTAATAGATGGTGTGAAACCATTCTGCGATATCGAGCGCCCCTTCGCGCTGATGAACGATGGATAGGATGGCTTGATGCCACTCTTCGGAACGGTCTGCCTCGAGCCCCCACGTATCAAAGAACCGAAACAAGATCCCCCGTTCTAAATCGTAATACTCATATTCATGAAGCCCTTCTGCAGTGACCGGACTTCCGGCACGCGATTCGGCGACGTCATGTCCATATATATAATTGATGAACGCACTCTTTCCGACGCCAGTTTTCCCGGCAATCAAAATATTCGAGACGAGCCCTGTCCGATCCATATGCTTCCTCCCCCATTCGTTGTATAGTTCAATTATACCGAATGGAGCAATTTCAAACGTCCATCGAAAGGATGATTCTCATGCTACACCATGTTGAACTATACGTATCCAACCTAAATGACAGTATACGTGCTTGGGAATGGCTCCTCTGTGACCAGCTAGCGTACACGCTCTATCAGTCGTGGCCAGAAGGTCGAAGCTATCGTTACGGCGATACATATCTCGTGTTCGTTCAGACAGAGGAAGACCACCTCACTCCGCCCTACCATCGAAAAAAGACCGGACTCAATCACTTGGCGTTTCATGCCTCATCGCTCACACAATTAGAAGAAATCCGACAACAACTCGCGTCACACGGTTTTCGTGAGTTGTATGCTGACCGCTTTCCTCACGCAGGTGGTCCGAACTATACAGCACTGTTTTTTGAAGACCCGGACCGCATCAAAGTCGAACTCGTGGCAACGATGTGAACGGTTTCGTAAGAACTTCTTGAAAGTTTGTGAAAACAATTGCAAACTTTTGACCAACCTCCTAGACTGAAAATGTCTAAAGGAGGTCTTCTCATGGAAAAACAAGTCATCGACTATATGGAAGAAGCCGCATTTAAAAAAACGTCATTGCTTCAGCAATCATTTTCGCAATACATGTTACGTTCGATCATCGCTGGTTTTTTGATTGGGATCGGGGTCGTGTGAAACATGTTCATCGACGTGCCCGGCACGATGCTCATCGCCGGTGTGAGCTTCTCGGTCGCGCTCGTCTTCATCGTCTGGATGGGTGGAGAACTATTTACGAGTAACACGATGTATCTCTATACCGGGGCGAAACGAGGTCGTGTCGCTTGGTTAGACTTAGCAAAAATATGGGGACTCAGTTGGTTCGGTAACTTGATTGGCGCCGTCATCCTGTCCTTACTCGTCATCGGTGCCCATAGCATGGGAGAAGTGACGGGGGACCATTTACTAGCCGTCGTCGCAGCGAAAAAAATCGGTGGAGATGCCCTCGCGATTTTCCTGAAAGGCATCTTATGTAACGTGCTCGTCTGTTTGGCCATCTTCATGCCGCTCAAAACAAACAACGATGTTGCGAAAATCATGCTGACGATGATTCCCGTCGTCGTATTCTTTGCTGCCGGGTTCGAACACTCGATTGCGAACATGGGCGTCTTCGCGCTCGCGCTACATTATGTACCATCGGACCTCATTAACTTTAGCGGTGCCCTTTACAATCTATTCTTCGCTACACTCGGTAATATTGTCGGTGGTGCATTGTTCGTTGCCGGAAGTTACTTATATTTGAATAAATCGGTGACGGAGCAAGCCGTCAAACCGATTCGCCAACGCGCATAAAAAGACAGGGACCCCGATCAGCAGGGCCCCTGTTTGTTTTGTCATGTTTATTAAGATTTTGAAGAGTCCGCAGCGGCTGCTTGAACAGAACCTTGTGCCACTTCGTCTTCTTCCACGTCCCAGCACTCTGTGTTCTCGATGCCGAGTTTACGAGCAGAGAAGCGTGGGTTGAGACCTTGAGCACGTTGCTCTTCGTAGTCTTTAAGAACTTTGAAGGCAACGCCACCGAGCAATGTGATGGCCGCGATGTTGATCAATGTCATTCCTGCCATGAAGAGGTCAGCGAGGCTCCATACGAATCCGAGGCTTGCGACCGCTCCGATGAAGACGAATGCCATTGTTGCGAGACGGAATCCGAGGACTGCACCTTTGCTCTTCTTGATGAATTCGATGTTCGTTTCACCGTAGTAGTAGCTTCCTGCGATTGAGCTGAATGCGAACAAGAAGACGCTGACGGCGATGAATGCTGGAGCAAGTGCCCCGATTTGTTCAGTCAAAGCGTTTTGAAGAAGGACGATCCCTTCACCGTTCCCTGAAGCATAGCTGTCTGAGAGAAGGATGATTGCTGCAGTTGCCGTACAAACGATCAATGTATCCAAGAATACACCGAGAGCTTGAAGGAAACCTTGTTTCGCTGGGTGCGATACTTCAGCAGCAGCTGCTGCGTTTGGTGCAGAACCCATACCAGCTTCGTTCGAGAAGAGTCCACGACGGACACCCATTGAGATTGCAGCACCGATTGAACCACCGACCGCTTCGTCTAAACCGAATGCGCTTTGGAAGATCATCGCGAACACAGCTGGAAGTTCAGCGAAGTTTACAACAACAACGTAAAGTGCGATTGCAAGGTACAAGACAGCCATGACAGGTACGACGATTGCTGAGAAGTTCGCGACACGTTGTACACCACCAAAAATAACGAGACCTGTAAGGACAACTAAGACAGCTCCACCGATGACTGCATCGACGCCGAACGCGTTATCGAATGCTGCAGCGATTGTGTTCGATTGAACTGAGTTGAAGATGAGACCAAATGTGACGGCGATGAGAACCGCGAATACGATTCCGAGTGCACGGTTGTTCAATCCTTTTTCGATGTAGTATGCCGGACCACCACGGTACGCAACATCGTCTTTCACTTTGTATACTTGAGCCAATGTACTTTCGATCATGGCTGTTGCTCCACCGAGAAGGGCAACGATCCACATCCAGAAGACCGCTCCCGGTCCACCGAGTGTGACGGCTACCGTAACCCCTGCAAGGTTACCTGTACCGATACGAGTCGCAGCACCGATGAAGAATGATTTCATTGGTGTGATACTCTTTCCATCTTTTGCTGGCGTCACGTCCGATTTATCTGTAATCGTACGGAACATTTCTTTTAAGTAACGGAACTGCATAAATCGTGTTCTGACCGTGAAGTAGATCCCGGCTCCGACGAGCACGGCGATCAATACGTACGACCATAAGATGTTGTTCAAAAAGTCGACGCTTCCTTGTAACATACCTTGAATCGCTTCCATGAATAAGTTCCTCCCTGTTGTGTGAATCTGAAGTTGAGAATTTTTATGATGTCTTAGTTCTGAATTATACAAAGATTCTGACAATTAGCAATAATTTTTTTATAGGTGATTTCACTCTTTTTTCACATTAACTAATCAAGATTCCTTATTTATAAGCACTTAAAGCGCTTACATAAAAATGTTTAGAAATATTAAATCATGATTAAATTCATTTATGATGAAACGCATATTCAAAAAAACAGCCACTCTTTTCGAGTAGCTGTCGTCTTAAATACCAGTACGTTTCTTCTGGTTATTTGGTTTTTTCGTCAATTGGCTCGTCAACGGTTTTTGTTTTGTACCATGTAAACCCGTCGGAACCTTTGTCTGGTTCTGTTTCTTTTCTGCCAGCTTTTGTTTCATCGCTTCTTGAAAAGATAGTTTTTTCTCACTCATCTTACTCACCTCCAGCTTCGATCACTTTCACACGACCGACCTGTCCATCGCTCAAACGCACTTTGATTCCGTGCGGATGACGTGGCGAGTTCGTCAATATATCTTGAACGACGCCTTTCGTCAGCTTCCCGCTTCGTTGATCTTGTTTCAAAACGATTTGGACATGGAGTCCTGGGCGAATGTCAGCACGTTTCGTTCCATCCATACCCGACACCCCTTTCCATTTAGTCAACCTCTATCATATGCTCTTTTCCCTTATTTGTCACAGCCTATTCCAGATCCCGATTTGTCGAATCGGTTCCGTCATGTAACTTTGATCGGTCTGTAGCACCTTCTCCGGAAGAGGATCACGAAACACAATACGGACTCCCCGATGTGAGAAGATGACGTCCATGACCTCATTTTCGTCTATATCGCGAAGTGTCGCTGTTCCTCGAAGAGCATGAAAAGCTTCCGCGAATGTTTCCGCAAAACTGAGATATGCTGTCACGAATGTTACGATCTGGTTTTCATTAATCTTTAAAGTTAATCGTTCACGAGTGGCACTTTCGATTACGACGTGTACGGAATCATTCCCATTTGAAAATTCAATCGTATGCATCCTCACTCCACCTCTCATTCAAAAGAGGTACCCTCCTCAGAAGGTACCTCTCTATCATAAACGATATAATCGCGCTGCGAATGGTCGAAGCATGAATGTCTCGGTATCAATCATCTCCGGATCGATTTCATTCGTCATGACAAGCGTCGCACCCGCAATCTCTGGGATGGTCACTTCTGCCGGATTCGCGGTCAAGTTGACGACCACGAAGAATCGATTGTTCTCAAATGTACGTTCATAGACAAAAGCCTGCTTATGCTCTGGCAAGACATCACGATAACGACCGTACGTAAACGTATCTTCGGCTCGGCGAAGACGAATCATCTCTTTGTAAAATGATAAAATCGAGTGCTGATCGTTGCGCTGTGCCTCGACGTTGAGCGTCTCATACTCTTCGTGAATCGGCATCCATGGGGTTGTCGTCGAGAAGCCGGCGTACGGTGACGCATCCCATTGAATCGGCGTTCGCACGTTATCACGGGATGTGCCCCATACTTGCTGCATCGAGTCGACTTCACTCATCCCGTTCGCAATCCGTTCGAAGTATTCATTCTTCGTCGCGACGTCATCGTAATCATGGATGGATGGAAGCGGTACGTTCTTCATCCCAATCTCTTGTCCCTGGTAAATAAACGGTGTCCCGTGCATAAAGAAGTACATCATCGCGAGCGCGGTCGCACTCTCCCGCCAATAATGATGCTCATCCCCAACGAGCGAGACCGCACGCACCATGTCATGGTTTTCAATATATAGCGCGTTCCAACCCGTTTCACGTAAACCTTGTTGCCACTTATCGAAGATTCGTTTCAACTCGACAACATCGAGTGGGGCCAGACGTGACCGCCGCATAATATCGACATGGTCAAAATGAAACGCCATATTCATTGCGCCGTTTTCTGGACCCATCCAAAGATCTGCTGCTTCCGGCTCGATCCCGTTCGTTTCACCGACCGTCATAATATCGTATTTCGAGAATGTTTCCCGTTTCATCTCTTGAAGATAGTCATGGATGCCGTCGATGTTCGAGTACATCGAGAACGCCGTGACGACCGGCTTGCCGTCCGGTGATGGGAGCATCGTTCCCGTTGGCATCTTTTTAATGTGACTGATTGCATCGACACGGAATCCGTCCACCCCTTTATCGAGCCACCAGTTGATCATGTCATAGATAGCCGTCCGAACTTCACGGTTCTCCCAGTTCAAATCCGGTTGCTTCTTCGAGAAGACATGTAAGTAATATTGATCGGTCTGTTGATCGTATTCCCAAGCTGAGCCACCAAAGATACTTGCCCAGTTGCTCGGTGGCGCACCGTCTTTTCCGTCTCGCCAAATGTACCAATCCCGTTTTGGATTATCTTTAGAGCTTTTCGATTCAAGGAACCACGGATGCTCATCCGATGTATGATTGACGACGAGGTCGAGCAACAGTTTCATGCCACGTGCATGCACCGCCTCTAACAGCGCATCGAAATCCTCCATCGTTCCGAACTCTTCCATAATGTCTTGATAGTCACTAATATCATATCCGTTGTCATCGTTTGGCGACTTATACATCGGACAAATCCAAATCACGTCAATGCCAAGGTCTTCTAAGTAATCGAGCTTTTCGATAATCCCACGTAAATCTCCAATTCCATCCCCATTCGAATCTTTGAAACTTCGTGGATAGATTTGATAGGCGATCGCCTCTTTCCACCATGCGCGACTCACTTCTGTTTGTTTCGTTTGGCTGAACAACGTCTCCATACGGCAAGTGCCTCCTACAATAAGGTATGATTCATATTTACCATAGCATTAGTGCAAGCGTTTGCAAAGAATCAGCTCACAAAAAAATGCAGTTCACACTGCATTTGAATGAAGCGTCCCAACTTGTTCACAAAAAGTGGCGATGAGCTTCGATAAGTGTCTCCAATCATGGTCCATCGTTGCGACATGATACGAGTTCGGGAGCACCGCATATTCTTTGGTACCTTGCAATTGATCGAACAACCAAATCGAATCGGTCGGTGGCACGACGTTGTCGACAGCCGAATGGATGACGTATGTCGGTACTTTTACCGAACCGACTTGTGGTCTCACCTCATCAATCAATGAAAGCAATTCCCGAATCGCCTTTGTCGGCACACGGTCATAGACAATCTCGTATACATCCTCTGCTGCGATATCCGGAGCGTCTTCATCAATGAAGCGACACTCGGTATCTGATGCATGACACGCATATCCCGGTACGGATAACGCAGCATTGATTGTGACGATGGCATCTGCCTTTTCCTCAAGCGCAGCTTTGAGCGCTAGCGTCCCACCCATCGATTGCCCGACGACGATGACCGTCCGACACGATTCACGTAATCGGTCGATACCTTCAACCACACTCTTATACCAACATCGATGAGTAGAACATCGAAAATCTTCCGGGTCTGTCCCGTGTCCTTTTAAACGCGGTGCATACACGGTAAAACCTTGTTTCATCAATTCGATTCCGACGTCTTGAACACTTTGAGGCGTTCCATTGAACCCATGACAAAGCAAAATACCAATTTCGTTTCCTTCATAATAAAATGCGCCTGCTCCAGGAATGACTGGATAGTTGATTGCTCTCATTTACTGCCTCCTTTTCAATTCCCACTTAACCGATACAATTAATTCGTATTAGAAGAGTGTAAAAGTTATCGACCCAACCGTCAAGTTCTTCATGTTTCGTTTACCTTGTCATCAAACTGTAATCATAACTTCTTATTTAGTGGATTGAGTTCTGACGTCTGCTTGTTTATGTTTAACATGTAATTAAAAACTTGGTAAATGTGTTTGTCATTTTTGGCAATACACGAATAATTTTTCAAGTGATTCGTTAAAAGGAAAGTAATGTAAGCGTTGTCATGATGTTTTTTGATGTAAAGGAGGGTTGTTTATACTTAATTTATGATAGTAAACGATGGGGGAAATCGGGTTACACAATTACATCCAAGGGAGACTTACACATGGGGAAACCAACACAATCATTTAAGGCAGTCACTGGCCTCGCTTTATCGGCAGGACTCATTGTCAGTAGCATGACGCCGATCGCGGCAAATGTACATGCCGAGACGTTGAATGCTTCAGACCTCTTCATCTCAGAGTATGTAGAAGGCTCAAGCAACAATAAAGCCATCGAGTTGTTTAACGGAACGAACGCGACGATCGACCTTTCGGCTTACAAAATTGAACTCTATTCAAACGGTGGCACAACTGCCGGAAACACATTGAATTTGACGGGAACACTCGCACCAGGAGCTACATATGTCATCGTGAACGGTAGTGCGTCAGACGCATTGAAAGCGAAATCGAATACAACGAGCGCTGTGACGAACTTCAACGGAGATGACACGATCGTCTTGAAAAAAGGAGACACTGTTCTCGATGTCTTCGGTCAACTCGGTGTCGATCCGGGTACGAAATGGGGAACGACCGTCGCGACTGCCGACCAGTCACTCATCCGTAAAGATACGGTCACGCGTGGCGACAGTGACGGAAGCGATGCTTTCGATCCTGCTGTCGAATGGACATCGACACCACAAGACTCATTTGATAACCTCGGGGCGCATACGTTCCAAGGCGTCGAGTATGGCGATGGTGGCACGACGGAGCCACCTGCACCGATCACGCCGATTTCAATCGCGGACGCACGGACAAAAGCAGAAAATGAGACGGTCACTGTAAAAGGAGTCGTCACTGGAAAACTTGCGAACACAATCTCGATTCAAGATGCGACAGGCGGTCTTTCTATCCGACCGACGTCCCTTGCGGTCAATGTTGGAGATGAAGTCGTCGTCACAGGCGTCGTCGGTGAACAGCGCGGTCGTCGTCTCGAAACAAGCAGCGACGCTTCCTACTGCACAAGTAGTGACGGGAGAAGAAATCAACGAAGACGTCGAATCAGAACTCGTAACCGTCAACAATGTCACGCTCACTGGTAGCGGTCAAAACTTGACGGCAACGGACGGAACGAAAGAGTTCATCGTTCGTGACGAGCGGGGCATTCTCGATTTACAGACAGATGTGAACTATTCATCCATCACAGGAATCGTTCAGCAGTTTGACGATGCTTATCAAATCATCCCGCGTGACCCAGCGGACACGGTCATCGATACGTCAGTCCTTCGCCCGGCCGTCGCAAAACCAGGTGCCGGCACGTTTGTCGGACCGCAAGACGTCACGCTCTCAACGACGACGGCAGACGCCGAAATTTTCTATACACTCGACGGATCTGATCCGAAAGAGAACGGAACTCGTTACGAAGGTTCGATTCGAATCGAAAACTCGACGACACTGAAGACGGTCGTGAAAACAGGCGACACGTTCAGCGCGGTCTCGACATTCTCATACAAAATCACAGATAAGATTCGCATTCACGACATCCAAGGAGCGAACCACACGGCTCCGATGAACGGACAGACGGTTGAGGGCGTCGAAGGAATCGTCACATCTACTTTCGTCTCGAGCGGGACGACGTATTACTTCATCCAGACACCGGATGCTGAAGCCGACGACGATGCACGCACATCTGAAGGGATTGTCCTTTACGGCGGACGTTCAATCGCTGGTATTCAAGTCGGTGACCTCGTCAAGGTGAACGGAAAAGTGAGCGAATACGCGATTGAAGGATATAGCGATCGCCAACAGACGGACATGAAGATGACGCAAATCGATACACGTAACGGAAAAGTCGAAGTCGTCGCGAGCGGTGTGACACTCCCGACTCCGATTACGATCGATGCTTCCAACCTACCGACAGAGTTTATCGATAGTGATAATCTTGCTGTCTTCAACCCGGAGAAAGACGCGATCGACTTCTGGGAAAGCCTCGAAGGCATGCGCGTTCAAACGAACAACTTGAAATCAGTCGGACCACAAGAATACGGTGACCTCGTGACTGTTCTCGAAGATACGCCAACGGAGACTTACAATGGTGGTGTCTTATTGAAAAAGAACGACGCAAACCCGGAACGCATTCAATTCCGTCTCGAACCGAACGCAGAAGCGCGTGACTTCGATGTGGCGACTGGCGACCGTTTCAACGGACCAATCGTTGGTGTCGTCGGCTACTCATTCGGAAACTACAAGATTCAAGCGTCGCTCGAAGATATGAAAGCCGCCTTCGTCAAAGGGGATGCGCAGCGTGAGAAGACGTTCATCGAAGCAGAAGAAGATCAATTGACGATTGCGTCTTACAACTTAGAAAACTTCTCGAACAACATTAAAGAAACATCAGATGAGAAGGCGCTCAAATTGGCAAAAGCATTCGTCAATGAATTGAACAGCCCTGACATCATCGGCGTAACAGAAGTACAGGATAACGATGGACAAGACAAAGGTGCGGGTTCTGCCGCTGATCAAAGCTATCAACGCTTGATCGACAACATCGTCGCTGTCGGCGGGAAAACGTATAAGTACGTCAACATCGACCCTGAGAACAACCAAGACGGTGGTGCACCGGATGCCAACATCCGTGTCGGTTTCTTGTATGACCCTGCGCGTGTATCGTTGACGGATGGAATGCCTGCTGGTGACGCGACGACGGCAGTCGGATATGTTGACGGGAAGTTGACGCACAACCCGGGACGTATCGACCCGACGAACGAAGCGTTCAATCGCTCACGTAAACCGTTGGCAGCTCAATTTGATTTCCAAGGTGAGAACGTGATTGTCATCGCGAACCACTGGAACTCAAAAGGCGGCGATACTGGATTCTTCGGTTCACAACAGCCGGTCGTACTCGGAAGTGAAGTACAACGTAAGAAGATTGCACAAGTCGTCCACAACTTCGTGGCGGACGTGAAGACGAAGAACCCTGAAGCGAACGTTGTCGCACTCGGAGACTTTAACGATTTCGAATTCTCGGATGCACTTCAAATCTTTAAAGGTGACTTGATGACGAACATGGTCGAGAAAGTCCCTGCTGTTGACCGCTACTCATATGTCTATCAAGGAAACTCTCAAGTACTCGACCACATCCTCGTGTCGAACCGCTTGGCCGCTTCTACGAAGATTGACATGATTCACGTCAATGCGGACTTCACCGAGATGTCAGGTCGCGCGAGTGACCATGATCCGGTTCTCGCACAAATCGACTTCACTCCAGAACCTGAAGTGGAATTGACGCGTTACACGGTAGAAAATCATCCAGCCGCTCGTCTCGTCCTTCAAGAGGACTTTATCGGTGTGACGATTGGGAAAGGAACAAACTTTAAAAACGGAATCTTTGTCCGTGGCGCTTACACGGAATTGACGGGTGATGCGTTGAAAAACGTCGTCGTTCAAGTGAAACCGAAAGAAGCCGGTGCCATCATCGACTTCAAAGGCGCAACAGTGAAAGAAGTGATTGTTGACGGAAAAAACCTTGCCGAGATTCGCGGGGCGAAAAATGTCCAGCGCATCACGTATGCGAAAGGTGCTTCTCCATCATCCATCATCATCAAGAAATAACATGTTGAAACGCAGACACATCGTCTGCGTTTTTTTTGGTTTCAGCTCCCTTGAAGCGGGGATAAAAAGGAAGATGCTGAATCATGGAGGATGAAACTGATGGAATTGTATAACGGAGATTTATATTGGCCAACGACCGAATCAGATGACGTGGTGTTGCAACAACCTGAGAAAAAAGAGCAGTATGACGTGCTCGTCATCGGAGCCGGAATGTCGGGAACGCTGACAGCTTACACGTTGCAACAGGATGGTGTGGATTTCGCGGTGCTCGACGGACGAAAAGTCGGAACAGGCAGCACGTCGGCCAACACCGGTCTTATTCAATATTCAAATGACATTATGTTACATGAACTCGCCGAAAAAATCGGAGAAGACGCGGCGGTACGCTTCTATCGTCTTTGTCTCGATGCCGTCGAATCACTTGATCAAGTAGCGGAAGATGTCGGGGCATCCGATATTTATATTCGCCGGGATAGCCTTTGTTTTGCGAGCGAAGAGGCCGATGTTGCCAAATTGAAACTTGAGTATGAGATGCTTTCGAAGCATGGTTTTGAAGTGGAATGGCTTGATTGCGATGCATTGCGTGAACGTTTCCCATTCGACAAACCGGCGGCCTTGATTACAAAAGGTGATGCCGAAGTCAATCCGCTCACGCTCAGCCGTCAAATCATTCGTCACTTATCGAAACAAAACGTCCCGATTTTTGAAGAAACATCAGTAGATGAAGTCGTTTCAGATGGCGAAGGATGGATTGTCCTCACTTCAAACGGTACATTCAAAGCGAACAAAGTCATTTTTGCGACAGGTTACGGTCCTGCTCCCCTACTTGATTCTCATCGAATCGATTTGAACCGTTCATACGCCATCGCAACGAATCCGATTGCAGAGTTCAGCGAATGGGAAGGACGCGCACTCATTTGGGAGACGAAACGACCATACCTATATTTACGTACGACTCCGGACGGTCGGATTATCGCTGGTGGTCTCGACGAAGACAAGGCAGAGACGCCTCACGATGAGGCACTCATGAACGACCGGGCTGAACGGGTGAAGGAGAAAATTGCAGAACTCTTCCCGATGTATGACCTCGAAGTCGATTATGCCTGGGTCGCCTTGTTTGGAGAATCGGTGGACCAACTCCCGTTCATCGGAGAGCACCCGAATCGACCGAATTTGTTTTACTTGCTCGGATATGGGGGAAATGGGACGGTGTATAGCATGCTCGGCTCTCGCATCCTGAGCGCCCTCGTTCGTGGTCAGCATCATCCAGACGCTGATCTCGTTCGGCTAGATCGAACGTAACCCCTATTCTTGGGGGTTGTTACATATTGAAGGAGTGTTTTTGGATTGAAGAAAAAAAGAAAAGCAAGGTGGGTGTACACGTTTCGCCGACTGATCGTGTTTCTCGTCCCTCTTGGCTGCGCCATCTGGTTTTGGCCAAACGAGTCGACACCCACCACGCAATTAAAGTCTGAACAAGTCTCTATTTCTGAGGAAATATACACGATCGAAAAGCGTTCACCCGTTGTAGAAGATGATGTGACTCGATATGAATATGATGTTGTGGTGCATGGTGAACCAAGTACGGATGAACTTCAATCCATTAGCCATGACGTCATCGAGAACGTCCAACAGTCCGACCAATTCCAGGCCGCCTTGTTACGATTTTATGATGACGCCGCCTATATCGGGACAGAACCCCCACTCGGTGAGGCCGTATTCGCTCCTGAAGGCGACTATGCGCTTGCCGACTGGGTCGAACCTGGTCAAACAGACGAGATGATGTTCGGCTGGCAGCTTCGTGAGAAAGAGTGGTCGACGAAACTGACTGGAAAAGAGATTCAAATCTGGGCGTTGTGGCAGGAACAATATACGAAACAGGATCCAGACGACCCGGACGTGAAATCAAAAGTGACGCGAATCGTCTCTAGTGAATATGATCTTGACCCGAAAATCGTGCAACAAATCGTTTTGAAGCAGCACGTATGGGCCGCGCTATAAGTGAGTTACCCGTTTGTGTGAAATCTCTCTTTTTTGAAAAAAGAGGGATTTTTTTATTTGGGTTAGGGAACATCGATACAGTAGGTCAAAACGTGACTTACAACGGTCAGTCATACTTAAGGGAGGCAATCACATGGGGAACAAGAAAGAAGAGCAGTTAAAACAACATACGATTGATAACGAACAACAAGCAGGCTTGACGACGAACCAAGGATTGAAGATGGCGGAAGATGAATTCTCACTGAAGGCAGGGCGTCGCGGTCCGACCTTGATTGAAGATTTTCATTTCCGGGAGAAGATGACCCACTTTGACCATGAGCGGATTCCAGAACGGATTGTCCACGCTCGCGGCGTTGGGGCACACGGAGAGTTTCACGTATATGAACCGCTCGCCGAGATCACAAAAGCTGATTTCTTGAACGATCCTTCGAAGACAACACCGGTATTTGTCCGTTTCTCGACCGTCCAAGGCTCGCGTGGGTCTGCGGATACAGTCCGTGACGTACGCGGTTTTGCGACGAAGTTTTATACAGACGAAGGGAACTACGACCTAGTCGGAAACAACATCCCTGTCTTCTTTATTCAGGATGCCATCAAATTCCCAGACCTTGTCCATGCTGTAAAACCTGAACCGCATACGGAAGTGCCGCAAGGGGGAAGCGCGCACGATACGTTCTGGGACTTCGTCGGACAAAACCATGAGACCGCTCATATGGTCATGTGGGCGATGAGTGACCGGGGAATTCCACGTAGTCTACGCATGATGGAAGGTTTCGGGGTCCATACGTTCCGTCTCGTGAATGCGGAAGGAAAGGCACATTTCGTCAAATTCCATTGGAAACCGAAGCTCGGTGTCCATTCACAAGTATGGGACGAAGCTCAAAAAGCAGTCGGGAAAAATGCGGACTTCCACCGTGTCGATTTGTATGAAGCCATCAACAAAGGCGATTATCCGGAATGGGAGCTCGGACTCCAACTCATCCCTGAAGAAGATGAGTTCAACTATGACTTCGACATTTTAGACCCGACTAAACTGTGGCCTGAGGAAGAAATCCCTGTGAAACTTGTCGGGAAGATGACACTTAACCGAAACGTCGATAACTTCTTCGCTGAAACCGAGCAAGTCGCCTTCCATCCGGGACACCTCGTTCCAGGAATCGATTTCTCGAACGACCCGCTCTTACAAGGGCGCTTATTCTCTTATACAGATACGCAACTCTCGCGTCTCGGTGGACCAAACTTCCATCAGATTCCGATCAACAAACCCGTTTGTCCGTTCCACAACAATCAGCGTGACGGCATGCATCAAATGGCCGTCCACAAAGGACAGACGAGTTATCATAAAAATGCGCTCAATAACAATCAGCCTGAGCCCGTACCAGCTGACCAAGGCGGATTTGAGCATTATCAAGAGAAAGTCGATGGACATAAGATTCGAGGACGCAGCGACAGCTTCCTAGACTTCTATTCACAGGCGAAACTCTTCTATAACAGCATGACCGATGTCGAAAAGCAGCACATTCAAGACGCCTGCAGCTTCGAGCTCGGGAAATGTGAGTCGGATATGGTGAAAGAGAACGCCGTCGATTTATTAAATCGGATCGATCGCCATCTCGCCGAGGTCGTCGCTGACAATTTAGGCGTGCAAGTACCTGAAGAAAACAATGAAGTCCAGTCAGACAAGACGTCCCCTGCCCTCTCGATGGCGAACACGATCAAAAAACCAGACACGAAGAGCGTCGCCCTTCTCCTCGCCGGTGACGTGGATGCGCATCAAGTGAAGCAATGGGTGAAGCAACTCGCCGACCACAACGTCAACTATAGTCTCGTCGGTAAGAAAGCCTATATGCTCGGTGACTTGAAAGTAAAAGAGACGTACGACACGGTCGACTCGAGCCTCTTCGACGCCGCCTTCTTGGTGAGTGCCGCAACCTCGGTCGAAGATGATGTCCTCGAGTTCATCGAGAACACGTATAAGCACTATAAACCGCTCGCCCTGCACGTGCATCATCAAGAAGCACTCGCAACATGTCGTGTGAAGACAGACCAGCCTGGCGTCTTCACGTTTAACGAGCATAACCTCGATGGATTCGATACATTCATCGACGGAATCGCAACCGCCCGCTTTTGGGACCGCGCTTAACGATATCACTCGACTCGATTCACGAGTCGAGTTTTTCTATTTGCTCCATGAACTCATGGAATGCATCATCTCAGACAATCCTGTGTTGATTTGGTATACTCTTTTAGTTATGTTTATTAACTATTCGAATTTGAAGAAAAGGAGGCGTCGTGTTCGATGCAACAACCTATCCAAAAACTGTGGACGAGAGACTTTTTAATTATCTCGCTCATCAACTTCTTCCTGACGCTCATCTTTTTCTTATTGATGGTCACCATCGGGGTACATGCCGTCGAGTCGTACGGGGCGACGACGAGTCAAGCAGGACTCGTCACCGGCATCTTTATCATCGGAACGTTGACCGGACGATTGTTCATCGGTCGACTCATCGATTCGATCGGCCGGAAAAAGACGCTTTATATCGGGCTCGTCTTTTTCACCGCCACCATCTTGTTGTACTTCGTCCATTGGGGCGTCGGGTTCTTATTGCTCACTCGTTTCGTACACGGTCTCGGGATGGGATTATCGAGTACCGCAACCGGAACAATCGTGGCACAGGTCATTCCTGCGACACGAAAAGGTGAAGGGATTGGCTACTACAGTATGAGCTCTACCTTGGCGACAGCCATCGGGCCATTCGTTGGGTTGCTCCTTAGCCAATATACGAGCTTCACCGTCATTTTCGGGCTTTGTTTCGTGATCGGACTGATCAGTTTGGCGAGTACGTTTTTCGTGAATGTACCAGAAGTAGACGCACCGGAAGTCGTTCGTGGTTTCTCATTGAAATCATTCGTTGAACCGAAGGCGTTACCGATTGCACTCATCATCGGGATGGCCGCGCTCAGCTACTCGAGCGTCTTGTCCTATATTAACTTTTACGCAAGTGAACTCGATTTGATTGAAGCGGCGAGTATCTTCTTCCTCGTCTACTCCGTCGCCGTCCTGTTGTCTCGTCCAATCACAGGGAAGTTGATGGACGCGCGTGGGGCTAATGTGGTCATGTATCCAGCAATCGCGATTTTCGCCGTCGGTCTTCTCGTGCTCAGTCAAGCGAATAGCGGCTGGATGCTGTTACTCGCAGGTGCTCTAATCGGGCTCGGGTTTGGAAATATCCAGTCGGGTACACAAGCGATTGCCGTCAAGGCTTCCCCACCCCACCGGATGGGTATGGCTACTTCGACGTTCTTCATCGCACTTGATGCAGGTCTCGGGTTTGGTCCATATTTCATCGGTCTACTCATTCCGTTGACTGGATTTTCGACATTATACTTGATGCTTTCCGGCGTCGTTCTCTTTACCATTTTCTTGTATTACCTCATGAATGGCCGAAGCGAACAAAAACAACTAAAAGAGGCTGCCTGACAGGATGTGATTGCATCCTGTCTTTTTTTGAAAGTTCACACATTTTATCGAAGGATACGTTAAGATAAAAATGACGTGTAAAAAATAGAATGTACGAAATGAGGGAGACGAGATGAAAGCTGACCAAACACTTCAATACAACGCATCGATTTTATTACGGACGTTCGATAAAATTTCAGACTATGTGTTCTTTATGGAAGTCGATGGTTCAGCTTATCGATACGTCTTTGTGAATGAACCTGCAAAACGCGCGATCAACTGGTCGGACGCAGATGTCGGAAAACAGATTGACGAACTCGTCCCCGCTGAAACGGCCGCGCTCATCACAACATATTACGATGAAGCGATTCGAACGAAAAAAAGTGTCGTCTATGAAGACTATCGTCTTGCTGACTCGTTCTACACAGATACGGTAGAAGCAAATGACGTATTGACGCTCCCCCTTCATTACTTCGAGTCAGAGGTGACTCCTATCTTCAATGACGAGGGAAATTGTACACACATCGTCTCGGTCGTCCGTGAAGTGACGGAACGAAAGCGTCGTGAACTTGAATTGTCCATTTTGAAAGATCATCATGAGTCATTAAGACGTTACTCGCCCCACGGCATTTTTGTGCTTGATCATCATCTGAATATCAAATCGGTCAACCCGGCCGTCACGAGCATCACCGGATATGCCGAGCAGGAGATGCTTCATCAACCGTTCCTTCACTGGCTTCCCGAGGACGAACGCTCTCGTGTACAGAAAGGGTTGCAGTTCACGTTATCCGGCATTCCGCACAAGTATTCGGTTTACGCCACTCATGAGTCTGGGGAACGGCTTGATTTGTCCGTATTGAACATCCCAATCGAAGTCGGTGGCAACATCACCGGATTGTTTGCCATCATCATCGATTTAACGCCTGAGAAGAACGCCGAACGGGCCACAATCGAAAGTGAACGTCGCTATCGCCAACTGATCGAGACGATTCCGGAAGGCATCATCGTCCACCAAGAGGGGAAGATTTTATATGCGAACGCAATGGCGCTCGAAACGATTGGCGAGACTTATCTCGAAAGTGAATCCATCTTCTCTTTTATTGCAGAAGAATATCACCAATCCACTCGAACACGTCTCGCTTCCCTTGAACTAGGTGGACCTGTTCAAGATACGGAGATGGTCGTAGTGACGTCGAGCGGAGACCGCCTCCATATGGACATCAGCAGTCTCCTCATCGACTATGAAGGGCAGACGGCCGTATTGACGATTTTACGTGATGTTACGGAAAAGCGTGAAATGGAACAGGCCTTGAGACAGAGCGAGTTACAATACAGACTGATTACAGAAAACATGAGTGATCTCGTTTGCATATTAGAACGGGACGGAACGGTTCGTTACGCCTCCCCTTCTCATCGTACGGTTCTCGGCTTTGCGGCCGATTACTATGAAGGGAAGAATACGCTCGACTATATTCATCCAGATGACATTCAAATCGTCCGTTCACAATTGAAGGACTTGAAAGAGCAGGACGTCTCGCTGACTCTTGAATTCCGACACTTTCACGCGGACCAACGCTGGATCTGGCTCGAGACAAAAATTCAAGCTATCTATGACGAATCAGGGCATCTTCTGCACTACTTGACGGTCAGCCGAGAAATCATGCAGCGAAAAGCGCTTGAGAAGCGCTTAAAGCACTTGGCATATCACGACACGCTGACTGATTTGCCGAACCGACGCTACTTCCTCGCCTATCTTGAAGAAGCCATCGAAGAGACGAGATATGAGAAAGAGCAATTAGGCGTTCTCGCACTCGATGTCGACCGTTTCAAACAAATCAACGACACGTTCGGCCATGATGTCGGGGATGAGCTTTTGCGGCAATTGGCGCGCCGATTGACGTCGGTACTCCGAAAACAAGATATGGTGGCAAGACTCGGGGGCGATGAATTCGCCGTCCTCATCCGATTCACCGATCCTTCTTCTCTACATCGTGTCGCCGAAAAGATTATCCAAGCGTTACAACGACCTTGGGAAATCGAGCAGCATACATTCATCACAACTTCGAGCGTCGGTGGCGCTCGTTATACAAAAGGATTGTCGACTAAACAGCTGTTGAAACGTGCCGACCTCGCTTTATATGAGGCGAAAGCAGACGGTCGAAACCAATATGTACTCGCAAAGGACCTATGATTATGGTCCTTTTTTCACGTGAAACATATGTAAAACACCTAAATACGAACATTAAACACTAAAAAATCTAAATACATTCATTTTTAGACCATTTTCACAAAGTTTCCCTTTGACTTTGAGAGCTGTTCACGTTATATTACCGAATGGGCGAAGTTTTTTTATAGTTCAAGATGTTAATGTTCGTGAATAGGGGTGCAACTTATGGATAAAGTGTTTGATTATGAAGATATTCAATTAATTCCTGCAAAATGTATTGTCGACAGTCGTTCGGAATGTGACCCGACCGTCGAGCTCGGGGGCTTCACATTCCGTTTACCGGTCGTCCCGGCTAACATGCAAACGATTATTGATGAGAAAGTGGCGCTCATGTTGGCCGAGAACGGTTATTTTTACATCATGCATCGCTTCAATCCTGAGACGCGTCTCGCGTTTATCCAAAACATGCATGAGAAAGGTCTCTATGCCTCAATCAGCGTCGGGGTGAAAGAAGAGGAGTATGCATTTATCGAGATGCTACAGTCGACCGGTCATACACCAGAATTCATTACGATCGATATCGCACATGGACACTCGAACGCGGTCATCCGAATGATTCAACATATCAAGCACCACCTTCCTGGTTCATTCGTCATCGCGGGGAACGTCGGGACGCCAGAGGCCGTTCGTGAATTGGAGCATGCCGGTGCGGATGCAACGAAAGTCGGAATCGGACCAGGGAAAGTATGCATCACGAAAATCAAAACGGGATTCGGCACGGGCGGCTGGCAATTGGCGGCACTACGCTGGTGTGCCAAGGCGGCGACGAAGCCGATCATCGCGGATGGGGGAATCCGTACACATGGGGACATCGCCAAATCGATTCGTTTTGGCGCTTCGATGGTCATGATCGGTTCATTGTTCGCTGGCCATGACGAATCTCCAGGGGAAACGTTTGAACAAGACGGCAAGCAACTAAAAGAGTATTTCGGTTCTGCTTCCGAGTTCCAAAAAGGGGAGCGAAAAAACGTCGAGGGGAAAAAGATGTTTGTCGAACACAAAGGGGCACTACAAGATACATTGACCGAGATGGAGCAAGACCTCCAGTCGGCGATTTCTTACGCGGGTGGCGACAGTCTCGAAGCATTGCGCACGGTAGACTATGTCATGGTGAAAAACTCAATCTTCAATGGGGATAAAGTATATTAAAAAAAGGCGACCTCGTGTCGCCTTTTATAGTTCCTTCATCATCATGTAATAGTCAGATCCAGGTGGGTAGTCCGGTAGCACACCGGCGACCGTATAGCCAAAGCGCTCATAAAATGATTTCGCCTGAAACGAGAACGTCGTCAACTTCACACGCGTCGCACCGAGCGACTTCGCAATCGTCTCCCCTTCTTCAAGCAACCGACTCCCGAGCCGCTGTCCCTGAACGTTCGACTCCACCCATAAACGGTCTAAATCGAACCATCCCCAATACACACTCCCGTACAAGCCAGCAATGACCCGTCCTTCTTGCTCGATTTTCAATTGAACAGCCGGTACGATCGCCTCGCGAATCTCGCGATGATGCGCAGAGTGAACATTATTATAATCACGTAGCTTCCTAGTCAAAAACTGTTGAAATGACTCGTCTTCTTCATGGATTCGTACAATCGTATGCATTAATTCTCCACCGTCCCATTCACAAAAAACGTAATCAGCTCCTGCTCTTCCTCATTCACCTCACGATTGACAAGTGTAGCGTATGAACGAGTGATTTCCTCAGTATTTCCTGGGAAATCATTTGAAATCATGGCGATTCTTCTCAATGCAAGGCAATCTTTTGCGAACGCTTCACGACTTACCATCTCACCGTGCGACCAGACGATCTGTTGTGCATCAAATGTCTCTAGCACATGTAACAACCGGAGTGTCTCCTCTGGTGTCATCCGCCATGTCGGGGCATACAAATTTGCATACAGCGCGTCTCCTAAAAATAAGACGCGTTCTTCCACGACATAGAGAACGACCGAATCTCTTGCATGGTCGCCACCGACATGCCTCAATATGACATGAACCCCGCCAAGGTCAAGCGTCAACGACTCCTGAAACGTCAATGTTGGCAGAACGATTTGAATGTCTCGCGAATCGCCATACTCTTCGCGGATTGCCTGGGCACAAAACTCGATTTCAATCCCTTCAGCGACTCGTTGATTCAATGATGCATCATCCCAAGCGTAAGGGACGAGTTTTTCCATCTCGTGTTTCGTCGCCTCGCTTGCGATCGAGACCACTCCTTCTAAGGCAGGAAGACCGAAGATGTGATCCCAGTGCCAATGTGTCAATGCGACCATCGAAGGCGTACGGAGGCCACGCTCTTGAAGCTGTCCTAAAAAGGTTGAGACATGCGCCACGGAGTTGCCTGCGTCAATGAGTAACGTATGGGTGTCACCAATAACGGCACCAAGAATCGGACGGTCCGTATGCGCAACCGGCGTCATATACCAAAAACGTTCCGAATGTTTGATTAAAGTTTGCATGAACGGCTCGACTCCTCTTCTATCAATTTGGTTAGTTCTTCAAATGAAGAACGCTCATCATTTTGGATTCGGACATGACGAAACGGGATCCGTTCAAGTAATTCGAGTTCAAGTCGCTGTCTGTCTGCCAATACCGCAATCGTCCCCGATACACCGACGAGGTTACGTTTCGATGCATAGGACCCTGTCGTGTAATACTCGACAAACCCCTGTTGCCATTCAATCGGTCGTTCATTATAGACGACTGGAAATATACGGGCAACGTCGTTCAACTCTAAATAAACGATGGTCGGTTCGATTGGTTTTAGAATCGATGAAACCTCTTGAACGTATGTTTCAATCGCCTCTAACGAAACGTCTTGGGCGACCATCCCAATCGTGAACGGATTTTGAAGCAACGCACATTCAAAGATGACGTCATGTTCTTCCTGCTCGAATTTCGTTACATAACGTCGCCATCGTTCGCACATGATTCGTGTGTGGAGTGTAAAGGGCAACTCATAGACATCCGTTCCTACGCGCTCTTCCCCTTCATCGTAACGAACGAGCCATCCGCCTTCAATTTCATCAAGAATCGTACCATGTGAAGGTGGTTCCGTTACCCAGTAGATTTCATGCAGATCGACGGGGTGAGCAGCGTCCACTTCCGAATAGAAGACACCTTCTTTCAACGCACATATCTTTTCAGCAAATGTGGATTTTCCACTTCCCGGCAACCCCTCAATCAACCACAATTTCCCCATACTTAAAACTCCTCATCATATGAATATCCATCGTATTGAAACCATTGGTTGCCACCATTATTCTTCGCAATATACATGGCTGCATCCGCTTGCTGAAGAATCGAATCAATTGTTGAGGTAGATTGGATTGTAGCGACCCCGATACTTACTGTAAGACGGATGGTTTCACCATTTGAAGCGTTTATTCCCTGGGAAATAACGTCGTTCATCTCATTTGAGCCAACAGGTCCATCCTCTTGAACCACAATGAATTCATCAGCTGAAAATCGATATACCTGACCTCCAAACGTTTCCACGAACTCGCTCAATCGTTGTGCGATTTCAATCAACAATTCATCTCCGATTAGGTAACCATATTGATCATTAATCCGTTTGAAGTCGTCTATATCGATTAACAACAATGTGACTGTTTGTGAACGCTGAATCTGTCTATATAGATCAGTCATGAGTGTATATCGATTACAGAGTTTTGTTAGTTGATCTTGTGTCGCAATTCGAATCATTTCGCGTTGTTTCCGCTCTTTCCGAATTCCGTTCTCCAACCATCTTGCAAGCAACCGAATCGTGTCTCCCAACTCTTGAAGCAATTCTTCGTCAAGTTGATCATTTAAATTCCCTTGCTCCGCCAACAAGACGATCCACCCAAACACTTGGTGTTTATGTGTCAAAGGGAAGCTGACAATCGTTGTGAACTCAATTCCATCTACAATCAGTTCTCCTTCTTGAAGAGTTTGTGAACCGACCGTCGTCAGTTGATGGAGGGTGCGTAGCTCTTCTTCCCCCCACATCAGACGAGACACCCCGTTCTCGACCAAGAGACGATGTGAGGGTTCACTTGAGAAGATCACGGCATGCGAGTAACCGACCCATTCCAATAAGATTTCTTGAACTCGTGCCAACTGGTCTTGAAACGGCATACGAAGTGCCGTCGCTTCATACAACGCCTCTACGACTTGTTGGCGTTTGATTTGTCGCCGTGACATTTCTGTATGTTCAATCTCTGCCATGACCCAGTGTGTGAACGACTCGAGCGCATGTAGATTCTCTTCAGTGAATGTTCTCGCCTGGGCATCTACCACACAAAGCGTACCGATGACGTGACCTTGTTTCGTCCGGAGCGGCACCCCGGCATAGAACCCGACTTGTTCGAGCCACATGACGTGACCTTGTTTCGTCCGGAGCGGCACCCCGGCATAGAACCCGACTTGTTCGAGCCACGGACTGTCACTCTCAAATGCTTCAGCTGCCACATCTTCAATCACAATCGGACGTTCCGACGTGACAACTCGCGTACATAGCGTCCACTCCCGCTTAAGATGAGAAGATTCGAGTTCGATCCCGACACACGATTTGAACCATTGCTGGTCCGTCGTCATGATGGAGATGAAGGCAATCGGCATCTGAAACGTTTGTGCGACCAAACGGGAAATCCGATCAAACCGTTCTTCGTGTGGCGTGTTTAAAATCTCCAATCGTAAGATGGCCTTTATTCGCTTTATCTCGCGTTCATCGAGTGAAGGATGAAGTAACTGCGACGGCTGTTCAATTTTTGATAAGACCGCCTGGTGAGAATACAAGATTTCGAGTGCCTCATCTAGGTTTTCGAGCGCCATCGGGCGGCTAAAGAAATAACCTTGAATTTCATCACAGCCGAGCTGACGTAAAATACGATACTGTTCTTCCGTTTCAACGCCCTCAGCTGTCACTTCAAGTTCTAACTTTTTAGCGAGTGACACAATCAGTTTGACGATTTCGTATTCTTTCATCCCATTCTCTTGATCGAGTTGTGCAACGAATGATCGGTCAATCTTGATGCCATCGATTTCAAATAGCTTCAAGTAATTTAAAGAAGAATAACTCACCCCAAAATCATCAATCACCAATCGGAATCCTTGCTGCTTCAACGATTCAACCGTTTTGATGGCTGCGACCGGTTCATGCATAAGTGTGTGCTCCGTCACTTCGAACTCAAACTGCTCCGGCTTCAGGTCATATGACGAAATGATGGTAACCAATTCATTCATGTGATGCTCATGAAACAAATTCGGTGACACATTCACGGCGACACGACGACCTTCGAATTGCTCTGCATGTGCAGATACGTCCTGACAGACTCGATTCATGACGAACTGTGTCACGTCTTCAATAAGCAGTGACTGTTCCGCCACACGAATGAACGTTTCAGGAGAGACGAACCCAAGCACCGGACTATTCCAACGAATGAGCGCCTCAAAATGAATCGACCCATCCATCGACACTTTCGGTTGATACACCATATATAGTTCATCTTGTTTGATTGCTTTCACAAGCTCCGTCTCAATCATAATCTCATCAATATAACGCTGAACATACTCATCATGTTCATATAGATGAATCGTTTGGTTACCGTTCTGACGTGCCTCGAGTAAAGCCGTTGAGGCGTTCATGATGACGCGATCGGCGTCAGCAACTCCCGAACTGATGCCGATACAACTTGATAACGGAAATTCTGCATCGGCCACTTTGTAAGAATGACCCGCGATGACATCAAGTAAATGTTCCGCATACATATAGGCCGTCTTCATCGGGACATGGGGCAAGACCGCGATAAAGTCTTCCCCATCGACCCGACCGATGATGGAACCTTTCGGGAGCGTATTCGCCAATTGACGCGTGATATCTTTAATCAATTCGTTCGAGCGCTCCACCCCTTGGAGCGACATCATCATCTTGAAACGATTGATGTGTAGGCGTATCACACTTGTTTCTTCCGCGCTCTGTCGATCAAACAGTTGATCAAGATCCAATTTGACTTTCATCAAATTCGGCATCCCCGTCAAATAATCCATATGTTCGATACTACGTAACAACTTGATTTCCGCTTCTTCTGACAAATCCGTCGTCAAACTGAGCACATAGCGCACGACACCCGATTCATCTTCGATTGGCACAAGCATAGAGGAGGCGAATCGGGCCGTATTGGATTCGACATTCATTTTTGACATGAAATAGACCGGTTCCCCCGTCTCGACGACCGCATCATAATGTCCAATCAATTCATCTGCCACTTCTGAACGATACATCTCATGTAAATACTGACCTTCCACATCATCAGGAAGCGAGGAAGCGACTTTCCCTTGATCGCTCACATGAACATAAAGATAGCCTTCATCCGTCACTTCCATTAGAAACACCATTCGATACAAGCGTGTGAACAGCTCGAATAGATAATATGGGTCGCCTTTCATCCGTTGCATCGTATACCTCCACCTGTTCCTTTTTCTTATAGTGTAGTTGGTTTCGCTCCGACTAGGGAGAAAACCTTTGAAAAAATGGGAAAACGTTTTTCATTCATACAAAAACACCTCCTCAATCTGAGAAGGTGTCCGTCGAATCAAAGCAACTCGTTCGCTAGTAGGCGATAGACGTTCAAGCGATCTTCTTGCTTATGCTGGATGCTACAAATCATCGCTTCATCGAAACCATAGCGTTCCGATTCATCTCGCAACTGTTCCGCGATTTGTTTTGGCGTCCCCACGAGGTGGATCGCTCGGTTGTTGGCGATATGAATTTTATCGACTTCTGTGAGCGGATAGTCGTGAGCCGCTTCAGGACTTAATAACTGTCTCAACTGTCCGCGCATCAAGAAGAGCCGTGACAAATCAGACGGTCGAGCCAAATATTCGGCCTCTTCTTCCGTCTCTGCTGTCGTGACCAAATACGTGACGCTGATGTCCGGTTTCTCCATAAAATCAGAGGGAGTGAAGTGGTGGCGATACGTATCGAGTGTTTCGGCACTCAGTTCGCCATTGAAAAATTGAGCAAACGAATAACCGAGTCCCATTCGACCGGCTTGCACGGCACTGTTCCCGCTCGATCCGAGTAACCACGCTTCTGGTAGCGTGACGCCTGTCGGGGCTGCCGGCGTGTTCTTATACCACCGCTCTTCCGGTGCTTCATCTTTGATTAATTGAAGCGTCGTATCAAGCTTCTCGTAAAGACCGTCCATCATTGGCTTCTGCCCTTGTGACATCGCATAGATGGCGTTCGCGTCCCCGCCTGGTGCGCGTCCGACACCAAAGTCGATGCGTCCTGGTGCTAGGGCGCTGAGCGTCTTGAACACTTCCGCCATCTTCAGTGGCGAATAGTGCATCATCATGATGCCGCCTGATCCGAGACGAATCTTGTTCGTTTTCGCCGCCAGATAGGCCGCAATCACCTCTGGAGCCGAACTCGCGAATGACATGCCGCCATGGTGCTCAGCCATCCACATCCGGTAATATCCCAACTCCTCTGCGACTTGCGCGAGCTCGACAGCACTCTTCAGCGCATGCTCGCCTGTATGACCAGACGTGACCGGCGCCTGATCTAACACACTCAATCTCATGATGCATTCTCCTATCTCTATAATGAAGTTTCTAAATATCTTGAATTTGTTGGACTCGCCGTCATCATACTAAATGCCTCTATGGAATACGAATGTTTTGCCTAGTGTCCACTTTATATTTTTCAGAAAATTTACGCATTCGGTTGATAGCACCTGGTCATATTTTTTATACTAATAAAGAAATACGTTTTAATTAGGGCTGGATGTGTAATGGGGATACATAGACAGCACAAACACTTCGGGGAAATGGGGAATGCATCATGAATGGTTCATCAACACCAGACGGAAAGAAAACTTCTTTTTCGAGTCGAGACTTTTTTAAGTTCTTGATTCCATCGCTCATCGGCATCATGTTTTTCATCGTACCAATCTCATCAGAAGAAGGCTTTACGATTCCGGTTGCCTTCTTGTCCAATCTATTGATTGAGTGGATTGGCGAGTTCGTCCCGACACTCGCTGTCATCATGATGGGTGTTTCAATTGTCGGGTCCTTGTTGTTATTTACAGTACGTCCAGCTTTTATGGCGGAACGACCGTCCATCAACGCACTCTTTAGCGTGACACCGTTTTGGTTCGTCATGCGCATCATCGGTTTTGTCGCCGGTGTCATGACGCTACTCACACTCGGACCAGAGATGATTACGTCAGAATTTACTGGGGGCTTGTTGCTCTTTGATTTGATTCCAATCTTGTTTGCGACATTCTTTTTTGCAGGTATGTTGTTACCGCTCCTCTTGAACTTTGGACTTCTCGAGTTCGTCGGGACGTTCTTGATGAAAATCATGCGCCCACTCTTCCGCTTGCCAGGGCGCGCCTCACTCGACTCGCTCGCTTCATGGGTCGGGGATGCGACGATTGGGATTCTACTGACGACAAAACAGTATGAGGAAGGCTATTACACGAAACGGGAAGCATCAATCATTGCGACGACCTTCTCCGTCGTCTCCATCACGTTTACTATCGTCGTCTTACAATACGTCGAACTCGATCAATACTTCCTACCATACTACGGAGCGATCGTCTTATCTGGCTTGGTCGCAGCGCTCATCATGCCGCGAATTTATCCACTATCTAAAAAAGCAGATACGGCCTATGAGAAGACAGAGCTCAAACCAGAAGAAGACGTGCCGTCAGACGTTTCACTCGGGAAGTGGGCATTGATACAAGCGCTACAAAAGTCACGTTCGAGCAAAAGCTTCCTAGAGACACTCAAAGACGGCTTCAAAAACGTCCTCGATATGTGGATCGGTGTTCTCCCTGTCGTCATGGCGGTCGGGACGATTGCGGTCGTCATCGCAGAATATACGCCGTTCTTTACCATTATCGGGAAGCCGTTCGAACCAATCCTGATGCTCCTGCAAGTACCTGAGGCATCGGAGGCTGCTCAGACGATGGTCGTCGGTTTCGCCGATATGTTCTTGCCGGCCGTCCTCGGAAGCGGCATCGAGAGCGAGTTGACGCGTTTCGTCATCGCCACACTGTCTGTCACTCAGCTTATCTATATGTCTGAAGTCGGGGGCTTACTGCTCGGTTCAAAACTACCGATCTCATTCCTCGACCTTGTCTTAATCTTCTTGTTACGGACGTTCATCACGCTCCCAATCATCGTCGGAATCGCGCATCTTGTCTTTTAACGAAAACGACGCCCTTTCTCTTTTATGAGATGGGGCGTCCTTTGTATACTAAAAGAAAAAGGAGTGAGACCTAGATGGAGCACCCATTTGCAGGACAACTCGAGGTCGCGAACAACGGATATGCCGGAATCATCGACCCGGAGCTTTACGTGAACGACCGTTATCACGGACGCTGGACATTAAAGCGCTCCGTACAGATTGAAAGCGTGCCCGTCTTGCTCCAACGCCAGTTCGAGAACGGAAAGAACAACTGTACGTTGACATCCATCACCGCGATCTTTCGTTTCTATCGAGACCATGGGTATACGAATATCCCAGATGATGTGACACAGATTCAAGAAGATGTGCGCGAGATTGCCTTCAGGCATCATTTCAAAGATGAGAAAGGGACACCCCCGACTCAAATCGCCACCATCATCACGAAGCTATGGAAGCGATACGGGTATGACGGTCGAGGCAGTTCCCGCTATCTATGGAAATGGTCGACGTTTGAGTGTGAGCTGAAAGCGGGTCGCCCGTTTGTGTTGAATATGGCGAACGGCTTTTATAAAAATCATTCCGTCACGGGAATCGGTTATTTACAGTTTGAAAAACGGGGTTTTCCGGACGTCATCTTGTTGACCGTGCTCGACAACCGTTCAAAAGACATGCGCTATATCGACTTCAATGAATTCAATTTCTGGGGAAGTATCACGCGCGTCCATCCGCCAGCCGCTCGTCCATAATCGTTTCAAGCGCTTGTCCGATTCTTAACAGATGCTCACGCTTGGCATATGACCCGTAATGCAGCCCGTTTAAATCCCGACCATTCCCGAGCCCGACGAACACTTCAGACGGTTTCATATGAAGTCCAATCATCGGGATGCCCGATTCATGGCGTCCAATTTCATAGGTGATGGCAGGATAAGCAGACAGTCTTCCTATTGTTGAAAAACCGCTAAAGGCACGACAGTTGTCTCGTCCGAGCACAATCAACCGTGTCGGTTTGATATATGTAATTGTGCGCTCTAATAACTCGATCGAGGTCGGATGCTCCATCCAGCCGCGTCCGGCCTTCATCTTCCCCATTTGTTCATACGTCGCAAGTTTAAAAAAATCGACGTGGATGACAGAGGCCGGATTGTCATAAAACGTTCGCCCCATCCCGTTCAACAGTGCCTCAAGTTTGGCGCCACCCGGTTTCCCGAACCAGCTCGTCGTTGCGCGACCCGATTCGAAATAGGACGATGCTCGTTCTATCGTTTCTTGCAGCGCCTCTTCATTTCCGAGGTAATCTTCAAACGAGAGCGCGTTCCGCCAATAGAACTTTTGGGCTTTCCCCGTTCTCGGTGTCCCGTCTCGATGTAAAAACTCGCCGCGTGACGGGTTCGTCCCAATAGTCAGCCATTGATTCGGACGAGGACGACCGTACCAAAGGACAGGCGACGCCTCTGGAATCAGTTCTTTCCCGAGCGTTGTATCGCACAGTGCCTGCTGAAATCGGATCGTATCTTGTAACAGTCGTACTGCCTCCATGTCATCCCTCCTCTCTCGTTCGTTTCCCGCTTTCGAGAGTTTTTGAACTACTCCCACCTACGCGTTGCTTAGAGGTGGGAGATTCCTGAGTTATCCTCTCTATCGAGAGAAGCATTATCAGGCTAGCCCCGTCGTCCCGACGGTTGAAGAAGCTAAGATTCGTTCAGCTTCTAATTTCAAATTCATACCTGCGTTAATATCGCGATCATGATGGACTCCGCAATTCGGACACGTCCATTCACGTAAGCGCTTCGTCTTAACGTCTTTGTGTTTGTAGCCGCAGCAAGAACATAGTTGGCTGGAAGCAAAAGTTTTACTAACCTTTACGACTGTCTTGCCGTACCAATCGGCTTTATATTCCAACATTCGATGGAACTCCGACCAGCTTACGTCAGAGATTACTTTGCTCAACTTGCGGTTCTTCTGCATATTCTTAACTTGCAAGGTTTCAATTCCGATGATGTCGTGGTTTTTGACAATCTCGGTCGACACCTTGTGTAAGAAATCATTGCGCTTGTTCGCGATTTTCTCATGAATTCGAGTGACTTTACGTTTCTGCTTTTGATAATTTTTAGCTTCAGATAATTTTACTTTTTTATTTAGAGCGATCAACTGACGTCGAGAAAGCTTGCGTTGCTCTCGGACTAACTTCTTTTCTAGGGATACGAAATAACGGTCGTTCTTATATACGGTTCCGTTTGACAAGATGGCGAAATCTTTTAAACCCACATCCACACCAACTGACGAACCGGTCTTAGGCATCGGCTAGATGCTTGACACTGGTCTGCACAGAGGTACTATCAACTTCTTTTAACCAGTCGAACTGCTGCTTCAACAAAGGGATTTCTTTCG
>NZ_JAPEHX010000110.1:0-1626 GCF_028823655.1 Exiguobacterium sp. B2(2022)
GTAGCGGTCCCAGACGCGACGGTTGAACAGGCCCGTCAAGTGGTCCCGTTCGGAAGATTGTTTATATTCGAGTGCGCGTCTCGTCGTCTTCTCTAAGTCGATCGTGAGTGTACTCGAGAGGAGACCGACGAGCATCCCGACCATCCAAATAGTCAAGACGAGGGAGACGTATGCCGCGCTCCAGCCCATATTGATATAAACGGCGAGCGAAATAATGAATAGTGCCCACACGTTTAAAAAGATGCTTTGTAAAAAGAGTCGTTCGCGAAGCAAACGATGAATCCAGAGCATCCCGATACTGACGATGAACGTCGCGATAAAGGCGATGAAAGCTTGTTCTGTCATCCCGAACAAGAAACGCGTGCTCGCAATGACGAGTGTCGCAATAAACAAGGGTGCCCGAGCACCGTAAAACGCGAGTAGGACGAGCGGTAAGTGACGTAAATCCACACGTACCGTATCGTTGGCCTCGACGGCGTTGTACATCAAAAAAAGACCGAGCGCACCGGCCAATAGACCGATGATAAAGCTACGGAAAAATTGTGAATGGAAGAGCGTAGAATGATAAATTTTCGAGATGATATAAAACCCGGTAAACGCAACACAGGCGTTCAGTAACAAGACGGTGAGCGTCATTCCTTCACGACCTTTTCGATAGACTATACGTTAACCGTAGCAGTCTCCAAAATAATGTCAATTATAAAATGCTTCGTAATATGCAAAAAAAGCAAATCCGAATTGATTTCGGACCTGCTTCATTCTCCTGACTCAAAGGAATGGTACATGATATTTGAAATGTTGCCAGTAAGGTGATGTTGTAACGTGTGATTCACTGGATAGATACGACTAGAAAAGACATACTCACCATCATTTATAAAAATTTCGATAGAAGAAGAATCGATGAATAGACGAACTCGTTCACAGTTAGCCTGAATCCTTCGTTCTGTTTCGTTTCGAACGAGTTGGATGTAGCCTTTAGCGACGGAAAGTGTAGCGGTACCTTGAAAGCAACTGAACTGAAATGCGCCTTGCACGTCAAACTCAAGCTCAAACGCTTTTCCTGAGAAACAAGGTGATTCAAGAGGGAAGGAACATTGACGTAACCATTTCATTTCTTCAATCGGAGTCATCCAGAGTCGATTATTTCTTATTCTTAATTCACGTGGTATGGTCATCTGATTCGTCCAGCCTTCTCGTTGCTCCGGCCAATCTTGTTCCCACATCGCGTTCCAAGCAATCAAAATTCGTCTACCTTGATCATCGAGAAAGGTTTGGGCAGCGTAAAAGTCATGACCATAATCTAACTCGGAGAACGAACCATGTGTGAACTGTGTCGTAGTTACATCGAACTTACCTATGAAATAACCGCATTGATGTAGGTTGTGATAGCGATCTCCTGTTGGTTCCATTCCTTGTGGAGAGAGTAACAATACATCATGACCATTCAGAGTAAAAAGATCGGGACATTCCCACATCCATCCATGCTCCCCAGTTCCCTCTGCCATGATGCCTTGTTCTCTCCAGTGAAGGGCATCATCTGATTCGTAGAGCACAACTTTTCCATTCAGTTCATCACGTGTACCAAGAATCATATAGAATTTATCGTTGTCAGCCCACACTTTGGGA
>NZ_JAPEHX010000111.1:0-1529 GCF_028823655.1 Exiguobacterium sp. B2(2022)
AATTCGGCAAATTTGGAATTGGCTTGACGTGGAAATCAGTCATAAAAACAGCTTGGAGGTCGAACGAAATACTTTAATAAAAAAGCAGGCAGAATTACTTTCAGAAAGAGAGGTGATTTCGGAAAACCTTAAGAAAAGTATGGATTTAGAACAGCGAATGGAACGTGGGTTTGATAAGGTCTTTAACTATGTAAAGTTGTCTAAAGGGTTTTATAAAGACTACAAGCAACTAAAAGATCCTAGTGAACGAATGAGCTTAGAAGTTGGGTTGATTGAAATGGAAATCGCATATCGAATGGGTAAACCGAGATATCGCAGAAATGTCATAAAAACTAAAGAAAGTCACTACTATGAATGCGAGTGGGGGACACAGATTGGATTGCCTGGAAGAATTTATGTTAGGAACGCTGGAGCGGGATGTGTGGTAGAGAGGATTAGTCGTGTAAAAGAAGGAGGAAGCAGACTTAGTCAAGAACGCGTAATCGAGTGGCTGAAAAATCAATAAAAGTTGTAAATAATATTAAACAATCAGAACACGACTCCGATATAGAGTATGGAAACGATAAAACGTTCCAAAAAATGCAAGGTGAGGGGCCGGCCTAAACCTTGCATGCTCGGACAAAAGGATTTGGAAGAGCGGAAAAACTTTAAACCTATGGAGGGAAATTACAATGATTATTAACCACAACCTTAACTCAATGAACGCACATCGTAATATGTCGTTCAACACGGCACAAACTGGTAAAGCGATGGAGAAATTGTCTTCAGGTCTCCGCATCAACCGTGCTGGGGATGATGCGGCTGGTCTTGCTATCTCTGAAAAAATGCGTGGACAGATTCGTGGTCTTGAACAAGCGACACGTAACTCACAAGATGGAATTTCATTGATTCAAACCGCTGAAGGTGCATTGAACGAAACACACTCCATCCTTCAACGTATGCGTGAATTAGCTGTTCAGTCTTCAAACGATACAAACGTAGGCGTTGACCGTGAAGAAATTCAAAAAGAAATTAATCAACTTTCTTCAGAAATCAACCGTGTTGGAAACACAACGGAGTTTAACACTCAGTCATTACTAAAAGGAAGTGGCGGAGAAAACTTAGCACCTACAGGTCTTTCTTTGAGTGATTTGACGACGGTTACAGATGGTGTCGATGCCTTCAGTAATGAAGCAAAAATTTCTGTCGATTTTACAAGTCTAAAAAATAACGATAATTTTAAAGTGTCACTTAATGGTAAAGAGTTAACTATTAACTTTACGGAAGGTGCTGGACAAGTAGACGGAACAGTTACTAACGTGACGACAAACTCTGCTAGCATCAGTGTCGGAACAGGACCAGTAACTGGAGGTGCTTCTGCAACTACCGAGTCAGCTATTGCAACTACATTACAGTCTTTGATTGATGCTGATAGTCAATTAAAAGGAAACTATAAAGTTTCAGTTTCAAGTGGGGAAGTACTGATTGAAGCTACAAAAGATGGAGTGTATTCTGGATCAAAAGGAAATATTTCTAGTACTGTAACAGGT
>NZ_JAPEHX010000112.1:0-1521 GCF_028823655.1 Exiguobacterium sp. B2(2022)
GCGTCTCTAAGCGGATATAAAGAACGCTGTTCTCCCAGTCGACGACGTCACCGGCCTCGCGGTTTTGGATATGGACGTGAATCCCGGTGTCAATCTCCTGTACTTTCGCCGGAAGGGCGAAGAGGAGCTGGTGGAGCTGCCCGCCATCGAGGCGGTTGAGCGTCTGTTGGACCTGAAGGAACGAGGCGAGTCGCTGCGCCTCCGGGTTCGTCGTGTCGCTTCGCACCGATAGAGCGGACGTCGGTGTGTTGTTCGCCTGAGCGAGCTGCGCCTGTGTCTGGACACGTTGCGTCACTTCTTGGACGTGTCGACCTGATAGTGTCGCGTCAAGCTTCAGCGGTGTGACGCTCGGGATCTCCCCGGCGCGCATCGCGCCATGTGGGATATATTCAATCCGTGCCTGGTTCGGTGCGTAACGGAAGTCGTTCAACGTCGACCGGACATCTTTGACGAGTGCCGCGCTCTCTTGTGGCTTTGTCGAGAGTAACGACAAGGCGAGGTCGAGCTTCGCGGTCATGGCGACGAGTTGCTTCTCTTGCGTCACATCCGTGTGAAGGAGCGCATCCGTCTTTTGGACGAGTTGCGTCAAGCGGGTCGAAACGGTCTCGAGCGCGGGACGTGCCACATGTGGATTCGTCTCGATGAGTGCTGAGACCTGTCCGAGTTGTTTCGTCACCGTCGCCTGTTCGTTTCGGAACGTGTTCGTCACGTTCGCGAGATGGCTCGTCACTTCCTTGACCATCACCTGTCGTCCGTTCACCGGTGGGAGCGGCAACGGTTCGGTGCGCTCCATCTTCGGTGGGGTAGGGAAGTCACGGATGACCCGGTCGATCGTCTCAGGCGTCGGTGTCACCCGTTCGCTCACGGGACGTGACAAGTTGACGAGTTCGACGTATCGCTCTTTTTGAGGATACGGGGCGTCTGGTGATGGTGGTGTGAGGAGTTGTCTCGCCTCATTTAAAGAAAGGACGGCAATCTCCCGTGCAACCTCACGCGGGACAGCCTGAGTATCGAGCGTCTTTAGATGAAGGATGACGTCGCGCATGTCACCTTTAAAGGCCGTTTCGAGGAGGCGTACCGTGTCCTCGTTCATCGGCAAACGCCCGGACTGGAGCAGACGGCTGACGGCGCTTCGCACTTCGGGTGGAAGGGAGGCGAGGAGCGTCTGGATCTTCGCGTCGAGCTTTGACGATGCAGGTGGTGCGGGTTCAAGCGTCTCTTCCTTCTGTGGAACGACGGTCGCGAGCAAGACGCCGTCCTGTTCGGCAAGCGTCACGTGGAACGGGTTCGTCTTCGGAAGCCCGTCTTTGAATGTGACCTCGACTTCTTCGCCGTTGATTTTGACGATGGCGGAGTCGGGGCCTGTCTGTTTGACGAGTTCGGCCTTATAAGTCCGGTTCGTCTGGATGCCTGGTAAGACCGAACTGACGGCGGTCGCTTGGGCTTGAATTTGCATGTTTGTCACCTCGACCATAATATCGACCTCTTTTTCAAAAAATGAAGCAAAACAAACGAAAAAAA
>NZ_JAPEHX010000113.1:0-1521 GCF_028823655.1 Exiguobacterium sp. B2(2022)
AACATGTCCGTTTCGAGACAGCCCCCGGCAAACAGGCACAGCTGGACTGGAAAGAGTCCATCCGTTACGAGACAAGGGACGGTGAAAGAATCGAGGTGAACGTGGCGGTACTCTTACTCTCTTATTCCCGCTTTCGTTTCTTCCACCTCAGCCTGTCAAAATCGCAAGACGTCGTCCTCTCATTTCTGACACAGGCCTTCGAAAAATTGGACGGAGTTCCTGATGAGCTCGTGACGGACAACATGAGCACCGTCATGACCGAAGCGCGAACGAGGTATGGCGAGGGTGTCGTGAACCGTCGGTTCGAGGAGTTCGCAAAGGATTTCGGTTTCCAGGTGAAACCTTGCATCGCCGGGCGGCCGCAGACGAAAGGGAAGGTCGAGGCACCGATGAAAATCTTGGACGAGATTCACGCCTACCAGGGCAAATATAATCTCGAGGAGCTGCACGATTACATCGAGAGACTATGTGAGCGAATCAATAACGAGGTCCATCAGGGTACCGGGAAGATCCCGATTCTGGAGCTCCAAAAAGAAAAGAACCTCCTACTCCAGCTACCAACTGAACGAGTAAGAGATTCCTATCGCATCAAGCACGTCCGGGCCAAGGTGAACCACTCCAACATGGTTTCGTACCGTTCGAACCAGTATTCCGTACCGATCGGATATGAGGGCGAACGGGTAGCGCTCGAGGTCCATGACGACTACTTGTGGATTTATCATAACACGAAACCCATCGCACAACATCGCCTCACCGGCAACAAACTGAACTATCTGGAACATCATTATCTTCAGCAGCTGAGTCAGACGGTCGGGGAGCACGGCGGCATCGACGAGATGGCTCGACGCAATCTACAGCTCATGGACGAGAGGTACCGATCATGAGGGAGACGAACAGTTATAAGCAACTACGGGAGAACCTCTTGTCGCTCAACCTCAATCAAATGGCACTCCACCTCGACGAGGTGCTAGACTTCGGCATTCAGAGCGGGGCATCATTGACCGAGGTGCTCGTCAAGCTCACGAATCACGAAATCGACATCCAAGAGCAACAGAAGACACATCGGATGATCAGATCGGCGGCGCTACCAAGCCCCAAAAGACTCGACACGTTCGACTTCTCATTCCAGCCGTCGCTGAACCGAGATCAAATCGCAGACCTCCACTCGCTCCGTTTCATCGAACGAAACGAGAACGTGGTGTTCCTTGGTCCTAGCGGTGTCGGGAAGACACATCTCGCGACCTCGATTGGTGTCGAGGCGGCGCTGGCACGGCATAGCACGTATTTCACAAAGTGTCACGACCTCATCCAAAAACTGCGCATCGCAAAACAGGAGAACCGGCTGGAAACCAAACTGAAACATTTCGCCAGATATAGGCTGTTGATCATCGACGAGATCGGGTATCTCCCGATCGACGCAGAGGACGCAAAAATTTTCTTCCAGCTGATTGACCAACGGTACGAAAAAAAGAGCACAATCCTAACCACTAACATCAATTTCGGTTCGTGGGAGGAAGTGTT
>NZ_JAPEHX010000114.1:0-1496 GCF_028823655.1 Exiguobacterium sp. B2(2022)
TTGAAGCTGGGGAAGGTCCAGAGGTTGTGTATTCTGAATTTTATGTACGTGTAAAAGAAGGCTCAGATCCGAACCCAGAATCTCCAAATGATGCAGGTGATTATTACTAATGAGTTCGAAAAAAAAGAAATGGATTGGTATAGGAGTTACAGTGGTGCTATTAAGCATCACTGTAATGTTCGTTTATATTCATCTGCAAAAACAAGCGTTAGAAGAAGCGATTGTGTCATTTGATCAACAACAAGTCGAACACATTCTTGATAGTCCATTCATCCAAGCTGAAGCACAGTGGATGGAGCTCGCTCACTATTATCACAACACCGCTTCTGTCATTACGTTGTATGAAGCTGGTTTGTCATTAGAATCTGAAGATTGGATCAATATCGCTGATACTTCTTCTTTAGACGAGTTTCAACAGATGATTGAGTTAGGTGCTCCTCTTGATGTGGAGCAGAACGGTCGCTTGTTGATAGAAGGTTTATATGGAATGAGCGATGACCCTGAAAAATGGCACATTGCGCATGACCGATTGCCTTCTTCTTATTGGGGAGAACATCCCCAATTGTTGCAAGTCATGGTGGCGGAAGGGAATGCGAATGCTTTTGAGGATATGATTCGTCGGATGGAACCAGAAGACATTCCTTATGATGAAATTGTTCCACTGATTTTACGTGCCTACCAACCTCATTTGTTAACGGTTCTACTTGAAAAAGGATATACCTTAACGAGTCAAGATCTTGCATATGCAAAAGAGTTAAACGTGCCAATAAAATAAGCGAGAGGCTCAGCCTCTCGCTTATTTTATTTGAACAGGATGACTAACAAAGAACTGGAGCTGATTCGTGACCGGTAACGTGTCGAGTTGATTGAACACGGAATCGTTATAGGTCAGTTTTAATCTCGAATCGGTAGCACCCTGAGCAGGGGAGTAATTCGCATTGTCAAAATATTCTTTTGGACTTAAACCTTCTGCAACTGCAAATTTCCCACGAAATACGTTCACTTCTAGCGGTCCTTTGCTGTAAAGACCTCCATTGATCTCGAGGATGGAACCGACCGCATAGACCTTTGTCACTTCTTCAGAGTCACTATACATAAACGCCTGAAGCGTCGTCGGCGTGTTATCAAATTCGTTGATCCGATTCAATAAAATCTTCCCCTTCGATAAGAGGATGAGTGAGTTTCCTTTCTCTTCATCAATCGGAAGAATGTTGGCACGGTCGATGAATGTATCGCCGAGTGTATACACGGTCGAGTTAAACGATACGTTTCCTCGAATCGTTAAGTTTCCTCGTACAATTAACGGTCGCGCAATCGTTAATTCATCAATCGATTCAATCACGACGTCCCCATCAAAAAGAAGAGGCGCATTTGATTCCGTGATGGATTCGGTGACGTACATGGGGCGATCGAGGATGAGATCAGGTCGTTTTAATATGGTCGGTTCCGATAAACGATTGTATGCGTCTGCATTCAAGTATGGCGTCGGACGATCG
>NZ_JAPEHX010000115.1:0-1398 GCF_028823655.1 Exiguobacterium sp. B2(2022)
CTCTTTGTTCCAACGCATCATCCATCGACAAGATTGGCAAAACGTAAAGGCGGCATGCCAACAGGCGAAGAACGGGATTGCTCAGCATATCTATTACCGCATCCATCGTAATCAAGAAGTGTGCTGGGTCGAAGAACGGATGATTCCGAAATTCGATGAGCATGATGTCGTCACATCGATTGTCAGCGTCTGCTATGACATCACTCGATTCAAACAACAGGAAACAGAGATTTGGAACTTGGCGATGCACGACACGGTGACGAACCTCCCGAATCGCAGTCACTTCATGAGCGAGCTACAACAATGGATCCAACGTCACGAGCAAGTCGCCGTTCTGACACTCAGCTTCAACTCCATCCATCCAATCAATCGAGACTTCGGCTACACCGTCGGGGATGACTGGATCACCGCTACGGCGAACGCATTGACCGACCACCTATCGGCCGACAGTTTCGTCGGGTACCTCGGGGGAGATGACTATGGGATTCTAGTACCGAATTTGGCGAATGAACAAGAGGTCATCCAATTTTGCCAATCGTTGATTCGACGGAGCGAGCGCTATATCACTGTCGGGCCTTATGAATGGTCACCTACCGTGTCTGTCGGAGTCAGTCGTTATCCACACGACGCGGATCAACCGAACATGTTGCTCCAGTACGCCCATACTGCACTCGGAAGGACGCGTTTACATGGAGCCGATCCGATTGTCTTTTATGCGTCGACGTTTGACATCGATTCATTCCGAAAACATCAGCTCGGGAACGATTTACGTCACGCCATCGAAGAGGGCGAACTCTTCCTTGAATTCCAGCCGAAAGTCGACATTTGGTCGGGGCGTCTTGTCGGCGCCGAAGCACTCGTGCGGTGGCAGCACCCGGAATGGGGGCGGATTCCACCGAGCGACTTCATCGCCCTCTCAGAAGAGACAGACCTCCACATCGCCCTATCGGACTGGGTGTTAAAGGAGACGTGCCGTCAGCTACAAGAATGGAAGAATCGGCATCTCGCCGTTGTACCGATTTCAATCAACATCTCGCCGAAACGTCTCCTCCATAAAACCTATAGCGAGACGGTATTACGGATATTGCGTCAATATGACCTCTCTCCTTCTTTACTAGAGATTGAAATTTTAGAGACAGGCATTTTGAGCGATAACGTAAAGATTCATGAGAGTCTCAATCAATTGAACGAGGCAGGGATTCGAATCGCACTCGATGACTTCGGGACGGGCTACTCTTCGCTCTCCTACCTGCAGCGCTATCCGATCAAAACAATTAAAATTGATCAGCAATTCGTGAAAGATTTACACGACAGCAAGAAGACACAAGGCATCGTGCGCACCATTTTGTTCATGTCCGAGGAGTTTGACATCGACGTCCTCATTGAAGGAGTCGAGAC
>NZ_JAPEHX010000116.1:0-1331 GCF_028823655.1 Exiguobacterium sp. B2(2022)
ATGGGGAAATCATCGCTCCTCAGAGTACGCTTCGAAGAGGTCCTGAACCAGCCGTTATTAAATGTGATCATTTCTTCAAAGAAGCAGATCTCGTTGCTCGGCAAATCAAAAAGTTACATGAGGAGAAAAAAGTTCCCTACTCTGAAATGTTGATCCTATATCGCGTCCAAAAATTTTCAACGATGCATTACGTCGACACCTTGCAACGTGCACTGAACTACTATGGAATCGAGCACTTTTGGATTACAGAGAGCAGTGAGACGAAACGTACCTTCTCAAAAGATGATCAGTGCGTAAAAATCAGTACAATCGACAGCAGTAAAGGTCTTGATTTTCAAGCCGTTTTTATCGTCAACGTTGACAATATGCCATTCAAATATGAAGAAGATGTCGAGCGCGAAGTGTCTCTCCTTTATATCGGGATGACACGTGCAAAAGAATATCTCTTCTTATCGTATTCAGGCGACTCCATCTTCACTCGTTATTTCGAATCATGTCAAGTAGTCACACCGGCTCGTCCAAAATTAAATGGGTAACGTCAGCACTTGAGACGTTTTACACATCGAGGGTCGTGGAATAAGCACTAGAAAGGGTTTCTGTTTGACCAACATTGACTATACAGGTATGATGAACTTACAACCTACATAAAGGAGGCAGATTCAATGTTAATTCCAACAGTTATCGAACAGACAGGCCGTGGGGAGCGCGCGTACGACATCTACTCACGCTTGCTCAAAGACCGTATCATCCTTCTCGGAAGTGCGATTGACGACAACGTCGCGAACTCAATTGTCGCACAGCTTCTCTTCCTCGCAGCTGAGGATCCAGAAAAGGACATCTCGCTCTACATCAACAGCCCAGGTGGTTCGATCACAGCGGGTATGGCGATTTACGACACGATGAACTTCATCAAGCCGAACGTGTCGACGATTTGTATCGGAATGGCTGCATCGATGGGTGCCTTCTTGCTCCAAGCCGGTGAAAAAGGAAAACGCTTCGCACTTCCGAACGCGGAAATCATGATTCACCAACCGCTCGGCGGCACACAAGGCCAAGCGTCAGACATTAAGATTCACGCAGAACGTATCATTAAAATGCGTGAGAAATTGAACCAAATCATGGCAGAGAACACTGGACAGCCACTTGAAGTCATCGAGCGCGACACAGAGCGTGACTACTTCATGGCAGCTGACCAAGCGAAAGACTACGGTCTCATCGACAAAGTCATGACTCGCTAATCATACAAAAGACGTTTCCCGATCAATCGGGAAACGTCTTTTTCTATTCGATTGGCATCCAGACTTCAATCATGTCATCCGCCCCTGCCTGAC
>NZ_JAPEHX010000117.1:0-1326 GCF_028823655.1 Exiguobacterium sp. B2(2022)
ACGGTGGTACGGCGGTACAGGAATATCGACCTGTTGTCCATCGCCTACGCCTTTCGGCCTCGGCTTAGGTCCAGACTAACCCTGAGCGGACGAGCCTTCCTCAGGAAACCTTAGGCTTTCGACGGAGGGGATTCTCACCCCTCTTTTCGCTACTCACACCGGCATTCTCACTTCCAAGCGCTCCACGGCTCCTCACGATACCGCTTCACTGCTGCTTGGAACGCTCTCCTACCATCCCTTACGGGATCCATAGCTTCGGTGGTATGTTTAGCCCCGTTACATTTTCGGCGCGGCGCCACTCGACTAGTGAGCTATTACGCACTCTTTGAATGGTGGCTGCTTCTAAGCCAACATCCTAGTTGTCTGTGCAGCGCCACATCCTTTTCCACTTAACATACACTTGGGGACCTTAGCTGATGGTCTGGGCTGTTTCCCTCTCGACTACGGATCTTATCACTCGCAGTCTGACTCCCGAGTACAAGTTGCTGGCATTCGGAGTTTGACTGAATTCGGTAACCCTGTGGGGGCCCCTAGTCCAATCAGTGCTCTACCTCCAGAACTCTTCACCTCGAGGCTAGCCCTAAAGCTATTTCGGAGAGAACCAGCTATCTCCAGGTTCGATTGGCATTTCACCGCTACCCACACCTCATCCCCGCACTTTTCAACGTGCGTGGGTTCGGACCTCCAGTCAGTGTTACCTGACCTTCATCCTGGACATGGGTAGATCACCTGGTTTCGGGTCTACGACGACGCACTGATGCGCCCTGTTCAGACTCGCTTTCGCTGCGGCTCCGCCTCATCGGCTTAACCTCGCCCGCCATCGTAACTCGCCGGTTCATTCTACAAAAGGCACGCCATCACCCGTGAACGGGCTCTGACTACTTGTAGGCATACGGTTTCAGGATCTGTTTCACTCCCCTTGCGGGGTGCTTTTCACCTTTCCCTCACGGTACTGGTTCACTATCGGTCACTAGGAAGTATTTAGCCTTGGGAGATGGTCCTCCCGGATTCCGACGGGGTTTCACGTGTCCCGCCGTACTCAGGATCCACTCTGGAGGGGATGGGGTTTCGGCTACAGGGCCGTCACCTTCTCTGGCCGACCTTTCCAGGTCGTTCACCTACCCTATCCCTTTGTAACTCCGTGTAGAGTGTCCTACAACCCCAGGAAGCATGCTTCCTGGTTTGGGCTGTTCCCGTTTCGCTCGCCGCTACTCAGGGAATCGAATTTTCTTTCTCTTCCTCCGGGTACTTAGATGTTTCAGTTCCCCGGGTGTGCCTCACGCCACGCTATGTATTCACGTGGGTGTCCCGCCAGTCTCCCGGCGG
>NZ_JAPEHX010000118.1:0-1268 GCF_028823655.1 Exiguobacterium sp. B2(2022)
AAACCATTGAGCAATCAAACCGTCTCATACATGCCGGAATTACGATTACAAGACTTCGAAACCAAGAGGTCACTGTCGGAACATCCCCAATCGTCATTATGCGTCGTGGCTTCAAAACACTTGCTTTTTACGCCTCGATTCGCTTGCCGACAGACGGTGAAATGGATCTCGTTATTTTACTCGATGACGGTCAAAGTCCCTTTGTCATCAACATCACTCGCTTGACCGAATTGGCCAATGGTTTATATCAGTATGAAGCCAGCTACGAGCAAACGGCTCAGCTAGAGAAGCGCTTGACTACGCTTGAACGTGAAAAACCACGTGGCTTTTCAATCCACCAACCAAAAGATTTACAAATAAAATTGAAATAGGAAAAATCGAGAGCCGTCTGACGTACGGCTCTTTTTGTGCGCAATGGTGGCGCAATTTACCTCGATTCAATATGATTGAGAAAGAGAAAGCGAAAAGAGGAGATTGAATGATGGACTTATTACAAGTAGCGCGACAATTTTTCTTACAGCTAGAAGGAGATTGGTCTGCTCGCCTTCAAGAAGTTGAGGACATGTTGCATCGTACCGGTTCCTACTCCTTGACGACGGAGGAGTTGTGTGAAGGCGCGAAAGTAGCGTGGCGGAACTCGAACCGTTGCATCGGACGATTGTTTTGGCAGACGCTTCATGTGATCGATGCCCGGGATGCGAAAACGTTTGATGACGTCTTCGCTCGGCTTGTAGAGCATCTTCATTTCGCCACAAACGGTGGGAAAATCCGCTCGACGATGACAGTCCTTCCGAACGAGTTCAAACTGTTGAACACGCAGCTGATTCGGTATGCCGGATATGAGACACCGAACGGAATCATCGGGGACCCCATGTCCGTGCCGATGACGAAACGGGCAGAACAACTCGGATGGGTCGGGTCCGGCACACCGTTTGATATGTTGCCGCTCATGATTACGGACGGTCAGGACGTTCGTCTATATGACTTGCCGAGTGATGCCGTGCTCGAAGTCGACATCGTTCACGAGGAGTTTGACTTGTTTGATGGGCGCCCGATTAAATGGCATGCCGTGCCGGCCATCGCCGACATGGAACTTGAAATCGGCGGTCTCCGTTTTACGTCCGTGCCGTTCAACGGATGGTATATGGAGACAGAAATCGGTGCCCGCAACTTGGCAGACACCGATCGCTATGATTTGTTGCCGCTCGTCGGCCGCTCGCTCGGACTCGACACGTCGAAAGAGCGCTCGCTCTGGCGGGACCGCGCGC
>NZ_JAPEHX010000119.1:0-1247 GCF_028823655.1 Exiguobacterium sp. B2(2022)
GAGTCGGGGCGCCGTCGGGCGAGCAACGCAAACGGTCGTCATCTGACGGCCGTTTGTCTTTTTCTGAGGCCTCGATGGCCGAAGAAAAAGCCCGTTGCATACTTCGAATCGCTCCAAAAGGGGAAAGGGAAGGTAAACGCCGAGCCCGCCCGTCATCAAAAGGAGGAACCCGATATGTACCGCGCCCATCCCGAGAAACGACACGAAGCGATCCAAACGGAGACCACGTTGGACCAGCTGGTCCCGCAGGATCACCTCGTCCGAAAACTCGACCGTCACATCGACTTCTCGATCGTCCACCGCCTCTGCGCCCCGCTCTATTCGAACACCGGGACGCCCGGCATCGATCCCGAGATCATCATCAAGATCATCCTACTCGGACCCCTGTTCAACATCCGTTCCGTGCGCCAGACCGTGAGGGAGGTTCAGACGAACCTCGCCTATCGTTGGTTCCTCGGTCTCGGCATCGATGAGAAGGTTCCCGACCATTCGACGATCAGCCAGGCCTACCGGCGACGCTTCCAGGGGAACGACGTGTTCCAACAAATCTTCGAGGACATCGTCCGACAGGCGGAATCTCACGGTCTCGTCTCCGGGCGCATCCTGATCACGGACTCCACGCACATCCGGGCGAACGCGAACAAGAAAAAATTCGACAAGGTCGAGGTCGAACGGGTCGTCGGTGCGATCGAGGACGAGCTTCTCACCCGCGTGAACGAGGAACGGGCCGAACGCGGAAAAAAGAACTGAAACCGTCATCTGAGAAGAGGGAGCGCCGGCTCGTCAAGGTGAGCCGGACCGACCCGGATGCGGGATACATGTATCGTGACCAGAAGCCGGAAGGCTTTTTCTGGCTGGCGCATCGGACGGTCGACGCCAAGCACAATTTCATCGTCGATGTACACGTCACACCCGGGAACGTCTCGGACAGCACCGTCTATCTCAATCGGCTCGACCATGTCCTCGAACGTTTCCATTTCCCGCTCGAGGCGGTCGCACTCGATGCCGGCTACTTCACGACCGGGATCGCGAAGGCGCTCGTCGAACGGGGCATCTTCGGGGTCATCGCCCGGAGGCGTTTCGGTGGGAAGAAGGGGATGTTCCGCAAGACCCGGTACACGTACCTGCCCGAGGAAGATGCGTATCTCTGTCCGGCGCGACAGCGCCTCACCTATCAGACGACGGACCGCCACTATAAATGATACTTTTAATGTGTCCTAAAGTGATGGGATAAGAATGTACAATTT
>NZ_JAPEHX010000011.1:0-48701 GCF_028823655.1 Exiguobacterium sp. B2(2022)
ACGACTGCATCTTTGCTGCGACGGGTGTCACGTCAGGTGAGTTGCTCGATGGCGTCAAGTTCTTGACGGATGATATCGTCGAGACGACGTCACTCGTCATGCGCTCGAAGACACGCACGATTCGTAAAGTCGTGGCTGAACATCACTTGTCATTGAAGCCATACTTACAAAAAACTGAAGTCAATGCCTAAAAAAACGCCTTGCTCAATAAAATGAGCGAGGCGTTTTGTTGATTAGAATCCTTGTTCCGTTCCGTGTACCGGCTCGTCCGAACCAACTTGATTGTCGCGAATCGAGTCATAGAACGTCGCATACGTTGTCGAGAAGTAAGGCCCGATGAAGAAGAACCCAATCCCTAGTGTCAAAATACCAACGAGGAACCATCCGAAGAACGACAAGAAGAGCATGAATGCTTCCAACTTGTGCCCGTCCATGAGACGACGCGATTCTGTGATCGATTCAAGTGCTGAAAGCTCAGGCTGATCGCGTAAGATATACGGCGTAAGCGAGTACGAGAATCCTTTGATGATTCCAGGTACGATGAGCAATAATGTCCACAATACGAGGAACACACCCATCACGAAAGACGTGATGACATGTTTCACATAACGTTTTTGGAACGGCTTGAACAATGTCGAGAGTGATGCGCCATTTCCGCGTGATACGTTAAGAGCGAGCCATGACCAACCGATGGCAAGTGGTGCAATCAAGATTTGAAGAACGTTCGACACGAAACTTAACGTGACGTCTGTCGATGTGAGCGGCTCTGTAGAATTCGGGTCCACAGGTGGAGCAAATCCTTGTGGAATCCCGTTGATGATCATGAACAAGAGTGCCAATCCAGCCATGAGCCACCATTTTCCTTTCAGTGCTTGTCGTGCATGTTGTTTCCATTCAGATCTCATTGTAACCCACCCTTTTTTATAGTCTTCTCTACAGTGTACGTGAAAAGGTTGAAGGACGTTTCAAAAAAACATAAAAAAAGGGAAAGGATTTTTCCCTTTCCGCTTAACGAATCATTACGTTACCTAAAAAGAACTGAGACATGGATAAGATCAACAAGAGCACTCCGAGCGAAAACGCTAGGTGAGATGTAACTTTGAAAACGCGACTCCGTAAAAAAGAGTGGCTGTATTCAAAGCGACGGACGATCAACACATGAATGAGTTCAAAAAGAATGACTGCCGCCGTAAAATAAAAAGTCATCATGATATGAAAGCCAAAAAAGAACATGGCCAGTATCCCTAGTCCGAGATTATGAATTCGATTATGGACGTCATCCCGATCCCCGACGGTCGTTTGTACATGTTGCATCCAATCACCTCACTCTAAAAACCAAAACTACGTAACTATCCTTAATGACAATTTATCACATTTTTCCAACCCTTAAACTCGAAGTCATGACTTTTTACCTAAACGAAATATTTGGAAATTAACTGTAATAAAAGAAGTGCTGATTACTCAGCACTTTACGCATTTGTCTCTTCAGTCTTGTTGAACTTCCGCTTCAATTTCAGTTTCTGCTTCGTTCCACCAAAGACAGGACCACTCTCTTCTTCGTTAATGTCCGTCTCCTTCTTCAGAACGAAATAAGGACATCCGAAATTGCAATATTCGTATACATAGTCCATCACGTGATCAATCCGGTTCTCATACGTCGCTAACTTTGATTGTGGTTCATAGAACCCTTTCAAACGTAGCTGCCCGTGTCCCCAGTCGCCGACAATATAGTCGTATTTATCAAGCACGTCACTATACCTTGCGATAAACGCTTCTTCATCAAATCCGTCGCGCTTCTCTTCTAAAACGGTATATCCGTGGCGATTCACTCGAATCATCGCTCCCACCTCCACTCTACTATCATAGCATGTCCCGCTATGACGGCTCTATCCTTTTCGAATCACCTCATGACGAGCGACAATTGTCTCTCGCAACACATCCCGTAGTAATTCCGGCATGAAATATCGCTTCGGTTGGTCTGCTAAGTATGGAAGGAGCGGTCCAAACGTCAGCATATCGACCGTCGCGACGCGATACGTCCGATTCGGTTCTAGCTTTTCTCCCATGACGTAGTACTGACCGTCCCGCTGTTCGATTTGATACAGACTCGGCTCACCGAGTACGGTGCCTCTGAATCCTAGACCTCTGACGTGCATATTCGTGAACGTTTCCTCATTTACGTCATGTAAAAATCGTTCGAGCGTCTTACCGTCAAGCGTCAGGACACATGGGTTGATTGGATGTGGACAGATCCGATGCAACATGTTCAGCGTGACTTTTCCTGGAGCGAGACCGTCTAGGACGACTCCGGACGGAATGATTCCGACATCGGCTGCACACCATTCGACCATCCCTTCTACAAGCAACTCACTAAGCGGAGAATGCCCGAACCAATCAGATGCATATCCTTCTGTTTCTGCGATTGTGATATCAAGGAGGCGTTCGGCATCTGCCCCTTCTGTATCTAACAAAGCCAACGTATCTGGACTATCTGATTGTTGTGACAGTTCGTGGAGGCGAGCTTCTTTCGACACGACTCCTGACTCATCGAGCGTCAGCGTCACTTCCCCGACATACTTTCCATATTTCCCTGCTTGTGCAATGAGCACTCCGTTCGTCGTCACGCCTTCATCTAAAACGTGATGCGTATGGGCCCCGAGGATGACGTCAATGTCAGGATACATGTCTGCTAATCGTTCATCCCCGAAGAAACCGAGATGACTGAGTGCGATGATGACATCACAATGTGCCAACCGCTCTAGCGCTCGCTTTGTCGCTTCGTAAGGCGATTCGATTTGCCAACCAAGTTCGGGATACAACTCTTCATAAGGGGCTGTGACACCAAATAAGCCAATTTTCAACCCATCACGCTCAAGAACAAGCGTTTCTTCGACCCAATCTGGTCGCGACCCGTCTGCTTCATACACATTCCCAAGCAAAATCGGGAACGTCGCCTCTTCATATAGATCGGCTAACCAATCGTGTGGAAACGTGATGCCTTCATTGTTTCCAATCGTGACGGCCGTCGGTTGAAGTCGCTCGAGTAAGCGAACGTTCAACTTCCCACGCGTCACTTCAGTCGCCGGATGTGTGCGATCGGCATGATCCCCTAAATCAAAGTAGAGGGTATCGTCCGTGCGACGTTCTTCTAGAAATGAAACAAGTTTCGGCCATTGGTCGAACTTTGAGTGAAGATCATTGTAATGAAAAATAGTAAGTTTCGTCACGGCCATCCCTTCCTTCTAAAACAGACTAATTTGTCTAGGTGCAAGCTCGTATTCGAGCCCAAGAATTTCAATCAAACGTTTGGCGTTCGGAGCCGCGTCCCCGGCCGAGTTGTTGTTAAAGTATACATACACGTCTTTCGCTTCACGGTCAATCTCGCGGAGCGAGGCGGCGAGTTCCTGAAGTTCTTCCTCACTATAGCGATATAGACAACGGACGTGCCGCCATTCTTGACTCGTCATTCCCGGTTTCTTGAGCCAACCTGATGTATTACGTCCGTGTAATCGAACGACGGCTACCTCAGGGTGCGTCACGACCGGCACGAACGGAATACTGCTCTCTTTCGTTTGTGGCTCGTCACAAATCGTATTGATGAATCGCTGTTCCTTCAAAAATTGGAGCGTACGGTCTCGGAACGCTTCAGAGAACCAAGTCGGGTTACGAAACTCGATGGCAATCTCATAATCAGAGAGTTCGGCACGGAGTGTTCGTAAATAGTCGAGATGTGGTTTCGATACGTCGAACCAAGGTGGTAGCTGGACGAGCACCGCCCGCAACTTCCCTGCCTGTTTCAATGGATCGACCGAAACACGATAACGCTCAAACAATTCAATAAGTGGTGTTTTCGGTTCACGGTCATGTCCGCTCATTTCCCGGGAAACTTTGACGACGAATTGGAAATGGTCCGGCGTCTCGGCATCCCACTTCTCGAAATTTTTCACGGGTTGTATCGCATAAAATGTCGAATCGACTTCAACGGTCGGGAAATGACCCGCGTACGTCGATAGTTTATGTTTTCGTTCCTCTGGGGTCGTGTATAACAAATCGTGGTCACCCCATCCAGTCACACCAACGTAAATCATAGCGTCCTCCTTTATGACTCCGAAATGACGGTCGTTTTCCGTTTCGACCAGTTCCATGTGCCTGTATACGTAATGAGCAACAAGACCAGCCCCATGATGAACGGATAGCGCATATCAATATCAAACGCAATACCCGCGAGTGTCGGTCCTAAAATATTTCCGATGCTCATATAGGCGTTGTTCATCCCCATCGCGAGTCCCTGCTCGTTTCCGGCAAGTTTTGAGACGAGCGTGTTCAATACCGGGCGCAAGATCGACGTTGACAAGAAAATGACGAGTGTCACTGCAAAGAACAACATATACGTTCCCGCGAAGAGCGATAATAGGAAACCAAACGCCGCGAGCGCGATGAAGGCGAGAACGACTTTGACCTCTCCCATCAACTCGACTAAACGGTCTACCGCGAACAGTTGGACGATGACACTGACAACGCCCGTTCCCGTCACCATAATCGCAATCTCTTGAGGCGTCGCGCTGAACATTTCACTGACGTATAATCCAAGCACTGATTCATACGCCATGAGTCCGAACGCCATGACTAAGTTGATCAATAACACGAAGAAGTATGGCTTGCGTGTCGACATGACCAATTGTGTCGGTAATGATTCCTTTATTTTCGGTGCCACGTAAGGAGCACGGTCCGGTTCTTTTAAAAGAAGAACGGATGAAATGACAGCAATGAACGAAACGATTGCTGAGACGAGTAGTGGTGTCTTTAGCCCGAACTCGGCAAAAAATCCACCAATTCCTGGTCCGACGACAATTCCTAATGACATTGCCGCGGAAATATAACTGTTTCCTCGCGCTCGCTGTTCGAGCGTCGTGATATCCGCGACATAGGCAAAGATGGCCGGAATCAATAACGCGGCCCCGACTCCCCCAATGGCACGCGACACGAGCAGGATTGTTAAATTATCCGATAGGTAGAAGACGCCCATCGAGATGGTAAATCCGATGAGACCTAAAATAATCATCAAGCGACGACCGTACACGTCTGCCCATTTCCCCGCAATCGGTGACATGACGAGCTGAGCACCCGCAAATACGGAAATCATCAACCCGGCGGCGGTTCCCCCTTCGCCAATCATCTTTAAGTAATCCGGAATAATCGGGATGATGATCCCGAAGCCGGCGACGGCGATAAACATATTTAACATGAGGATCGCCAATTGATTTTTTTGTTTTGTTGTCAACGCATGTCACTCCCTTTTCATCTTTCCATTTTACTGTTTGAGCTCACATATGGGCAAACAATAAGACAGAAAAAAGCCCATCCTTGACCAAAGGATGGGCTAGACTTATGAGATGCGTGACTGAGCAAGTGATTCTTGCGATGCACCCTTCGGAAGAAGGAGTGTGATCGCATAGACAATCATCGTTGGAACCGCCCAAGCAAGACCAATTTCCGCCATTGGCAAGCTTGAGATCCAAGAAGTGACCGCAGACGGCTGGATGCCATTCCACGTCTCAAACAACGAAAGAACGAGTGCCGTGTAAATCGTAGCCTTCATCGCCACACCAGGGTTGCGTTGAAGTCGTTCTGTCACCGACACGAGCACGAGCGCGATCATGACCGGATAGAGAAGCGTGAGAAGTGGGACCGCGATTTGGATCAACGTGCCCAATCCGACGAGCGAGATCAAATAGCCGAACAATGTAGTCGCGATGACAACATGGTGGTATTTGAGTGAATCAAACTGGTTGCTGATGAAGCGTGAGAACTCTGAGATGAGTCCGACCGCTGTCGTCAAACAAGCGAGGAAGACCGCTAACCCGAGAGCGAGCATTCCGACTTGGCCGTATGACGTACCAGCGAACGCTTGGAGAAGGCTTGCACCACTCGTTGTTCCTTCTGCGACCGTCATATTCGCACCGATCGATCCGAGCGAGATGTAGACGAGCATCAAACAGGTAACAGCGAGCATCCCTGCAGAGCGAAGGAGTGAAGACGCTTCTTTTTGGTCACTCAATCCATTGGCTTTCAACGTGACGAGGACGATTGCCCCAAAGACGAGGGCCCCGAATACATCCATCGTCAAATAACCTTGTTGGAAACCTTGGCCAAGTGCGCCAACCCATGTCTCAAACCCTTCTGCTGGAGCTCCTGGCTCTCCGAGTGGAGCGACAAGGTTCGTGATTCCAATCGCTGCGAGCAAGAACAAGAGGATAGGTGTGATGATTCGTCCGATGACTTCAATCAACTTTTGAGCACGAAGCGTCAAGAAGAACGTCAACCCGAAAAAGACGGTCGAACTCATCGCAAGTGTCAAAGTTGAAGGTGCATCGAGAAACGGAACAAGTCCCATTTCATACGTGACAGCAGCCGTACGTGGGATTCCGAAGAATGGCCCGATGGCTACATACATCAATCCCGTCAAGACGAGCGCGAGACGTTTTGGAATATAACGAGCAATTTGGTCTGTTCCGCCGCCTACCCGAGCGACTGCGAACAAAGCAAGAAGCGGTAAACCGACACCCGTAATGACGAACCCGATCATCGCCGGTACGAGGTTTTCCCCCGCCAAGGCGCCGAGCTCTGGTGGGAACAGCAAGTTCCCGGCCCCAAAGAATAAAGCAAAAATCGTAAACGCTAACGGGAACAATGTCGATTTTTTCATACAACTACCTCCATACACTTGATATTCCGAACGACTTAACAAAAAAATAATAACTAAATTTTCTGACAATATATCGCTTGGTCTATTTCATTATACACACTTCCTATCGTTTGACCACCCCATCTCCAAAATTCGAGGTTTAATTTTTTGAAATGTAGATTTCACAAAAAAATCCCCCTTCAGCACGAAGGAGAATGTAAGCGTTTAATAACGAATGTCAAACTTCTGGAATCCTTGATCATCTGTTTTCGCTTCGTCAATTCGCTCGACGCCGACGAAACGATTTCCGTCTTTTAAAGCATTTTGAAATGACTCGATGTCTTCATTTGTGCCTTCTACATGAAGTTCGACCGTTCCGTCATTCAAGTTTCGCACCCATCCTTTAATTCCGTATTGGCGAGCTGTCTCTTGGGAAAAGTATCGAAATCCGTAGCGACTCTCATTCTATATTCCTCCTTTATTTTGACAAAGATGTTTAGAGGTCCTTACTTTAGGAAACAGTATTTAAGTAAAATAATGGAATTGGAGTGGTTATATGAATGCAGTTATCGATATCGTCACGAGTTTTTCGAATTGGCTTTGGGGCGTGCCGATCATCTCGTTACTCGTCCTGTCCGGTGTGTTTCTCACGATCAAACTTGGTTTCTTTCAGTTTCGCTATCCAATCTACATATTTAAGCAAACATTCGGCAGCATCTTTAAAAAACCAAAAGGTGAAGGCGACATAAGCCCGAGACAAGCCTTAACATCAGCGCTCTCTTCAACAGTCGGGGCCGCGAACATCATCGGTGTGCCTGCAGCGATCATGTTCGGGGGACCGGGTGCCATCTTCTGGATGTGGGTCATTGCCATGATCGGCATGGCCATCAAGTTCTCGGAGAGCGTACTGGCCGTCCATTATCGTGAAAAGAATGACGCCGGCGAATTTGTCGGTGGACCTGTCTACTACATATCAAAAGGCCTTCGTTGGAAGTGGCTTGCGACTTGGTTCGCCTTCGCCCTCATGATCGAACTCATCCCGAGTATCATGGTACAAGGGAACGCCGTCAGCTCCGCGGTCCGTGAGACGTTCAACGGAAACACGCTCATCACCGGCATTATCGTTGCCGTTCTTGTCGGCATCATCGTCTTCGGTGGTCTGAAACGGATCGCGAAAGTGACCGAGATCGTCGTTCCTGGGATGGCACTCGTCTACGTCGGGGCCGGGCTCATCATCGTGTTGATGAACTTGTCTGAGATTCCAAGCGTGCTCAGTCTTATCTTCTCTTACGCGTTCGAGCCGATGGCCGCGTTCGGTGGTTTCGCCGGAGCCGCAGTCGCCGAAACGATTCGTTGGGGTTTCGCCCGCGGTCTATACTCGAATGAAGCCGGTCTTGGGACGGCACCGATCGCCCATGCCGCTGCGCAGACGGATCATCCGGTACGCCAAGGATTCTGGGCGGTCATCGGAATCGTCATCGATACGTTGATCATTTGTAGCACGACAGCCTTCGTCGTCTTGTCTTCAGGTGTCTGGACGGCGGAGGGAGCAATGGAAGACCCAGCAGCATTGACGACAATCGCCTTCCGTGAATACTTTGGGTATACGGGAAGTTTACTCGTCACGATCTCCCTCATTTTCTTCGTGCTCTCGACAATCATCGTCATTATTTTTTACGGCTCGCGTCAGGCCGAGTACTTGTTCGGTTTGACAGCAGGAAAAATCATGAAGGCGGTTTATATCGTCTCCATCGTCATCGGTTCAATCGGTGGAGCACAAATGATTTGGAACTTCCTCGACTTGATGCTCGCGATGATTCTCATCCCGAACATGATTGCCGTATTGTTACTCAGCAGCGAGGTGAAGCGATTAACGACCGAATTCTTCACGTCCGAGAAGTACTATAAGAAAGATATCGCTGAAGAAGAAGCATCTTAACCAACAATGAGTCCGAGAAGTACTATAAGAAAGATATCGCTGAAGAAGAAGCATCTTAACCAACAATCCGACTGCTCACGCAGTCGGATCTTTTTTTAGGATGCTGGTTCGACTTTCTCGATTCCAGCCTTGATGGCCTGTACCGAGGCATCAAACTTCTGTTGTTCTTCGTCCGTCAATTCAATCTCGATGATCTTGCGAATGCCGCTCCGGTCAATCAAGGCCGGTACACCGATATGCACGTCACTCGCCCCATACTCGCCGTCTAAATGAGCCCCAATCGTGACGACGGAGTTTTCATTTCGAACGATGGCCCGGATGATGCGTAGCAAGCCGACCCCAATCGCATAATAAGCGGCACTCTTATACTCGATAATCTGATAAGCAGCGTCGCGTACATCTGTATAGATGGATTCCAAGTCCTCAAACTGATACTTTTCGTTCTCTGCCAACAGTTCATCGATACTCTTTCCATAGATGCGCGCGTTGTTCCATGCGACAAATCCCGTATCGCCATGTTCCCCCATATAATAAGCGTGGCAGTTTCGTGGCGACAGTTCGAAATAGTCTCCGAGCTTGTAACGGAGTCGCGCCGTATCGAGGACGGTCCCTGACCCGATGACACGTTCTTTCGGTAAACCCGATGCTTTCCAAGCGACGTGTGCCATGACATCGACCGGGTTCGTCGCGACGACTAAGATGCCGTCAAATCCACTCTTCATCAAGTCTTGTGTCACAGTGCGGACGACTTTCGCGTTTTGCTCGACGAGGTCCATCCGTGTTTGACCGAGTTTTTGCGCCGCGCCTGCCGTGATGACGACGATATCTGCATCTTTACAATCCGAATAGTCCCCTGCCCAGATTCGGACCGGTGTCGGGGCGAAGGAGATGCCGTGATTCAGGTCCATTGCCTCCCCTTCTGCTTTGGCATGATTCGAGTCGATTAAGACGAGCTCTTCACAAAGGGCTGCCGTTGACAATTGATAAGCAAAACTGACCCCGACCCAACCGGCACCGATGACGGCGATGCGGGTGATGTCTTTCGGGTCAATATCATCTTTATGCGGAATACGTGTCATATAGATCCTTCCTTTCTATATATCATTCTCTTTTTAGCATACCCGACTCTTCCATCTTTAATGACAAAAGCCGCATGAAAAATACACGAATACATTAAATTTTATTGTACAAAAGGCGAGTGACCCAGCATCAATCGGGTCACTCAGCACTGCCCTTTTCTCTTTTCTAAGCTAAACTTAGTCAGAGGTTTTTCACTGTTTTGAAGCAATGTTAAGATCTTACTTCAAAGATTTTTAAAAATACAATATACGGACAATTTTTAATATACTCCATAATGAGACAAATGAATATGTTGCCACAATACTCCAGTACAATTTGGGATTACTGAGCTTTTCAAAGTAATAAACACTTAAAAATGTAATCAAAACAGAAAATACTGGAGCCCAAAAAAGAGCTGAAAGAAACAGTAGTGCAAAATTTTTAGTTGGAATGAATAAAATTAACTCATCAATTAAAATCCACCAAAAAATAAACGAAAGAAATATAAATAAATTTTTTTTCAATATAACCTCCATAAGCAACGATATTCGTTATGACTACTTTTATTTATTAAATATCCTACTTCGATTCAAAGATTCCTGTATTCCGAACATAACCAAAAATTTGAATCGTCTCACTTTCCAGAATGAACGGAATTTTTTCTCTCTCTAAAATTGAAATGAGTTCGGTGGACATATCACAAACATCTGGGTCAAGAATCACTCCCTTATAGAGCAGTACGCTTGGTCGCAAACGAATCCATTCGATTGAGCGTAAACGGGATTCCAGCCAAATCTCATCCCACTCTCCCCACGATATTTCATACTCGGATAACAAATCACTTGGAAATAACGTATCCTCCCCTAAGTATTTCATTTGATACGGCGGCGCATACGTCAACGCTTCAGAGACAGCTCGATTAAGACGTTGCCATTTTGTTTCGTTCATTACCGATGTCAATTGGTGTCTCTCTATGTATTGCAGTTCTTCTCGTCGGTTCATGCTGTTGAACCTTCTATCATAAGCTCTAATTTTTCAATCGTTCGTAATACTTCTTTACGATTCTGCTTGCGTTTCATCCAAGCGGGTAATCGACTTTCGAGACTACGTTTCGTTCCCTCGCTCGTCCGAATCTTTGCCTCGATATAATATTTAATATAGTTGAGGTGTTCACGGTTGTAAGCCCATAACACATGACCATAGCAACTTATTTGTAAAAATAGCGGCAAACCAAAATGAACATCGATTGGTTCTCCGACGTACTTCGTACCGCTCTCTTTCATTTGCAAATGACCGCAATGAAGACAACTGAGGCGCACCTCATCATTCTTCTCCCACACATCAGCCTGTCCCCCACATCTCGGGCAAATGACAAGCATGGGATTCATGAATGAATAAATCTCTCGGCTCTCTACTAAAAATCGATGGGTCACGTTATCGCCTCCTTATTTCATTATACAAAAAACCAGCGAAGCTTAGCTTCGCTGGTTTCAAAGTCACGATTATCCAATCGAACCTTCCATCTCGAACTTGATGAGACGGTTCATTTCGACCGCATATTCCATTGGCAATTCTTTTGTGAATGGCTCGATGAAGCCCATAACGATCATTTCTGTCGCTTCTTCTTCCGAGATTCCACGGCTCATGAGGTAGAAGAGTTGCTCTTCTGACACTTTTGAGACTTTCGCTTCGTGCTCGAGCGACACTTGGTCGTTCAAGATTTCGTTGTACGGGATTGTATCTGACGTTGACTCGTTGTCCATGATGAGCGTGTCACACTCGATGTTCGAGCGCGCGCCCTTCGCTTTACGGCCGAAGTGGACGATTCCACGGTACGATACTTTTCCGCCTTGTTTCGAAATTGATTTCGAGACGATTGACGAAGACGTGTTCGGCGCGAGGTGAATCATTTTCGCTCCAGCGTCTTGGTGCTGTCCTTTACCAGCGAGGGCGATCGAGAGTGTCATCCCACGTGCGCCTTCCCCTTTCAAGATGACAGCTGGGTATTTCATCGTGAGTTTCGATCCGATGTTTCCATCGATCCACTCCATTGATCCACCCGCTTCACAGACTGCACGTTTCGTTACCAAGTTGTAGACGTTGTTCGCCCAGTTTTGGATTGTCGTGTAACGGCAGTATGCGTCTTTGTTGACGAAGATCTCAACGACCGCTGAGTGAAGCGAGTTCGTTGTGTAAACCGGTGCCGTACATCCTTCGACATAATGAACCGATGCGCCTTCGTCGACGATGATGAGCGTACGCTCGAACTGACCCATGTTTTCCGAGTTGATGCGGAAATAAGCTTGGAGCGGTTGTTCGAGTTTCACACCTTTTGGTACGTAGATGAACGAGCCACCCGACCAAACAGCTGAGTTGAGGGCCGCAAACTTGTTGTCTGTCGGCGGGATCAACTTCCCAAAGTACTCTTTGAAGATTTCTTCGTCTTCTTTGAGTGCTGTGTCTGTATCTTTGAAGATGACACCTTTGGCTTCGAAGTCTTCTTGCATGCTGTGGTAGACAACCTCAGACTCATACTGAGCCGAGACACCTGCCAAGTATTTTTGCTCTGCTTCTGGGATACCGAGCTTGTCAAACGTACGTTTGATTTCTTCTGGTACCTCATCCCATGAGCGTTCTGTCTTTTCAGATGGTTTGACATAGTAAGTGATTTCGTCGAAATCAAGTGCTGAGAGGTCTCCGCCCCATGTCGGCATCGCCATCTTATTGAAGTGATCCAACGACTTCAAACGGAAGTCGAGCATCCATTGTGGCTCTTCTTTCATGCGCGAGATCGTCTCTACAATTTCTGTCGTCAAGCCGCGGCCTGAACGGAAAATCGAAACGTCCCGATCATGGAAGCCGTATTTATAATCGCCAATTTCCGGCATATTCTTTGCCATATCGGTCTCCTCCTTCTCCTTACGCGTCCTCGTCTACTCCTTTTTCAAGCGCCTTCCACGCGAGCGTGGCACACTTGATTCGAGCCGGGAATTTCGATACGCCTGAGAGCGCCTCGATATCACCGAGGTCAAACGTATCCGTGTCGTACTCTTTGCCTTGAACCATTTCAGAGAAGATGTTAGCGAGTTGAAGCGCCTCTTCTACTGTTTTTCCTTTGACGATTTGGGTCATCATCGATGCCGAGGCGAGACTGATCGAGCAGCCTTCTCCTTCGAACTTCGCATCTTTGACGATGTCGTCTTCGACTTGTAGTTGAAGACGAAGCGAATCCCCACATGTCGGGTTGTTCAAGTCCACCGTCACGCCATCTTCGATGACGCCACGGTTTCTTGGGTTTTTATAGTGATCCATGATGACCTGGCGGTACAACATGTCGAGATTATTAAAACTCATAATTGAAATACTCCTTCGTTTGACGTAATCCCTCGATGAAACGGTCGACCTCTTCTTTTGTGTTGTACAAATAGAAGCTCGCCCGCGCCGTCGATGATTGCTTCAAAAGACGCATGAGTGGTTGTGCACAGTGGTGACCGGCACGAACCGCGATGCCTTGCATATCGAGAACGGTCGCGAGGTCATGCGCATGCACGTCCTTCAAGTTGAACGTGACGAGACCGACGCGATCTTCAGGACCATAAATCTCGATCCCTTCAATCGTTTTCATCTGTTCGATCGCGTAAGACGCGAGTTCACGTTCGTGTGCTTCGACGTTCTCAAGCCCGATTTCTTCTAAGAAATCGATGGCTGCCGCAAGTCCGACCGCCCCAGCAATGATTGGCGTACCCGCTTCGAAACGGTACGGGATGTCTTTCCACGTCGATTCATACAAATCAACGTAGTCGATCATCTCGCCACCGAACTCGACCGGCTCCATGTTTTTGAGAAGTTGTTTCTTCCCGTATAAGACACCGATTCCAGTCGGTCCGAGCATCTTATGTCCAGAAAAGGCAAGGAAGTCACAGTCGAGCGCCTGAACGTCCAGTTTACGATGCGGTGCACTTTGTGCGGCATCGACGACCATGACGGCGCCAAACTCATGCGCGAGTCGAGCGACTTCGGCAATCGGGTTGATCGTACCGAGCACGTTTGAGACGTGGCTCATCGCGACGATTTTCGTCCGCTCCGATAAGACGGCTTGAACGGCATCCAATGTGACACGTCCGTCCGGCGTGAGTTCGACGTAACGAAGCGTCGCGCCTTTCCGCTTAGCGAGTTGTTGCCATGGAATCAAGTTCGCATGGTGTTCCATCGGAGTGAGGACGATTTCGTCGCCTTCACCGACATTCGCATCTCCGTAGCTCGACGCGACCAAGTTGATTGCCGTCGTCGTCCCACGTGTGAAAATGATTTCTTCAGGAACCGTCGCATGGATGAACGAGCGGACGCGTTCGCGTGCTCCTTCATACGCATCCGTCGCTTGCGTCCCGAGCGTATGGACGCCACGATGCACGTTCGAATGATTGCGACGATAATAGTCCTCGATCGCCTCGATGACAGCGAGCGGCTTTTGTGAGCTCGCCGCGCTATCAAGATAAACGAGCGGGTGTCCATTGATTTCCTGATCTAAAATCGGAAACTGTTCACGAATCGAGGCGTTCAACATCTTAACGTACTTTCCCTTCGATGACTTCGCGGAGACGGTCTTTGACCGAATCGATTGCGAGTTCTTCGACGACAGGCGTCAAGAATCCGTGGATGATTAAACGCTCTGCCTCTTGGCGAGACAATCCACGGCTCATCAAGTAGTACAATTGAACATCATCGACACGGCCGACTGATGCCGCGTGACCTGCCATAACATCATCTTCATCGATGAGAAGAATCGGGTTGGCATCTCCACGTGCTTTTTCAGAGAGCATCAAGACGCGCTCTGTTTGAACACCGTTCGATTTTGACGCACCGTGGTGAATCATCGATGTCCCGCTGAAGATCGCAGTAGCTGCGTCTTTTTGGACACCGTGAATCAAGATGAACCCTTCAGATGCTTTTCCGAAGTGGTCGGTACGGATGTTGAAGTTTTGTTTTTGTGCACCGCGACCGATTGTCACAGCTTTTGTATCCGAATACGTGTTGTCTCCGACGAGGTGAGTCTTCGTCTCAACGACCGAGTTCCCGTCGTTCATGTGACCGAGCGCCCAGTCAAGGCGACCGTTCGCATAGACGACACCGCGACGGTTCATGAACGTGAGTGCAGATTCAGCGAGCTGATCGACACCACCGAAGACGACTTTTGCGTTCTCTCCAGCGAATACTTCCGTCACGACGTTGACCGTGTGCGGTTCGTTCGTACCAGAAAGGAAGTTTTCGATGTATGTCACTTCACTACCTTCGTCAGCGACGAGAATCGTGTGGTGATAGAGGGCACCGTTCGCCTGTTCCATCGTAAAGATCGCTTGAAGCGGATCTTTCAACTGTGTGTTTTTCGGTACGTAGATGAACGCACCACCGTTTGTAAGAGCAGCGTTCAACGCCGAAAGACGTTCTTCATCGACACGTACGCCTTCTGTCATGAAGTATTTCTCAACGAGCTCAGGATGTTGCTCCATCGCTTCTTTGATTCCCATGAATAAGACGCCTTCTGGCATCGACAATTCGTTATAGACGACATGACCGTTGCGTTCAACGAGCACGTTTGTCCGGTGGTCTCCGAGAAGTGATTCGATGTCAGCTGTCAAACCGTCTTTCGGTTCGAGATTGACATCACCCGCTGCGAAGTCCCACTTATCAATCTTAATCTTTTCAACTTTTGGCAAAGCAAGTGTCGGCGCAAGTTCTGCTGCCTCTTTACGACGGTTGACCATCCATGCTGGTCCGCCGAGCGCTTCTGCACGTGCCGACAACGCTTGTGCATCCAATTCAAATTGTACGGTCATCGTACAGCCTCCTTACGCTTCTGTGTCTACTGTCATTCCGAGTTCTTGCTTCACCCAGTCGTAACCTTCTGCTTCGAGTCGCTGTGCGAGCTCTTTGCCACCAGACATGACGATTTTCCCGTCCATCATGATGTGTACGAAGTCTGGCTCAATATAGTTGAGGAGACGTTGGTAGTGCGTGATGATCAAGCAGCCGAACTCTTCTGAACGCATTTCGTTAACGCCTTTTGCGACAACTTTGAGCGCATCGATATCAAGACCTGAGTCGATTTCATCCAAGATGGCGATGTTCGGTTGAATCATCATCATTTGAAGAATTTCGTTACGTTTCTTCTCACCGCCTGAGAATCCTTCGTTTAAGTAACGGTGTGCCATTTCTGAAGGGATTTCGAGAAGTTCCATCTTCGCATCGAGTTCACGGATGAACTTCATGAGTGAGATTTCTTGACCTTCTTCACGACGTGAGTTGATTGCTGAACGCAAGAAGTCTGCGTTTGTCACACCGCTGATTTCAGCCGGGTACTGCATCGCAAGGAACATTCCTGCTTGTGCGCGCTCGTCGACTTCCATCTCGAGGACATCTTCGCCGTTCAATTCGACGCTTCCCCCAGTGACCTCATAAAGTGGATGACCCATGAGTGCTGATGCGAGTGTTGATTTACCAGTCCCGTTAGGACCCATGATGGCATGAATTTCGCCACCTTTAATTTCTAGGTTAAGACCTTTGACAATCTCTTTTCCTTCGATTGAGACGCGGAGGTCATCAATTTTCATTTGTGGTACGTTAGACATTCGGATACCCCTTCCGTATTTTCTCGCCATAGTGAATGGCGTAGATTAGATATATTCTAATCTTAGACTAGTCATTTTTTTATTTCAAGCGACTCACCTTAGAATTCATTCTCAATAGAATGATAAAAGTTGAGAATGCTAATAGTAGGAAATCAAGACATTATCCGGCATTCTCTTCGACAAGTGCAAGGACGGCTTTCCGCTCTCGTACTGCGGCCGCGAAGAAGAAGGCACCACATCCCGTTAAGAGCGCCAAACTTCCGAACACCGGAAGCGATGATTGGCCAAACGTATCGAGTAACACCCCACCGATAATCGGTCCGATTGTCTGACCGAGTGACGTCAATCCCATCGCCCCAAAATAAGTTCCCCGTAAATGTTCGGGCGCCAGTTCGTCCGTCAATACGTCCGTCATCGTGAACATCAACACTTCGCCGACCGTGAAAATGGCCATTGCCACAAAGAGCACCCATTCAACTGTCGCAAACCCAATCAATAAAAGACCGAACGACAACGTCGAAATGCCGAAGAAGAGTGACTTGATCGGCGAGACACGAATCCCGAAACGCATAATTGGATATTGGACGATGAGCACCGTGATTGCGTTCGTCGTCAATAAGTAAGCGAACAATCTCGAACCGTCTTCTAGTCCGTCGCGTAACGCAATGAATTGAGGAAGCGTCGAATTGAACTGACTGTAACCGATAATCGCGAAAATCATCCCGATGATGACCGCACGGAATGTCCGGTCGTCTCGTAAAACGCGAAACGTCTCCGTCAAGCGTGGCCGTGCCTTGACCCCGTCTCCTTCTTCAAACGGATACTTATAAAACAAGATCGAGATGATGATTCCATACAATATGTATACTGCCGTCACGACAAAGAATGCGGTCTTTACACCTGTGAGCGATAAGACGACCGCCAAGAGTGGCCCGATGGCCGCGGCGATATTGATCATGAAGTAACGGACGTTATAGACGATGACCCGTTGGTCTGCCTGCGTCGTGTCACTGATAAGTGCCCGCGAAGCCGGTTCTAAGAAAGATCGCGACATGCCCATCAACATCGATAACATATAAAACCAAAACAACTCGGTCGCGAGCGCGAGACCAGCGAACGTGACGGCATTGAGCACGATGCCGATCAGCATGAGCTGTTTTCGCCCATATCGGTCAGAAAGAGTTCCTCCAAAGAAGCTCATGAACAGACCCGAAAGTGCCGTCACGGCAAAGATCGTTCCAATCACACTCGCCGAAAAGCCGAGCGTGGCCAGATAGATCGCAAAAAATGGCATGACGAAAAACGTCGCCAGTCGTGCAAAAAACGTCCCGAACAGGACGCCCCACGTCAGTGGATGAATCTGTCTGAGCTTCATCCAAATCCCCCCTTTTCTTTCATATATGTAGTGTACTTCTCTTTATGAAAGAACACTAGACAAAAAAAGACCCAGGGGATGACCCCTGAGTCGAGATTGCTTATTGTTGTACCGGTACGACTGCACCTTTGTATTCGTCCAAGATCCACTGTTGTGTCTCTTCAGAAGTCAATACTTCGAGAAGTGCCTTGACGCGCTCATCTTCTTCGTCTCCTTCACGTGTGACGATCAAGTTGACGTATGGTGAGTCTTCGCCTTCAAGTGCGATGGCATCTTCAAGTGGGTTGAGGCCTGCATCGATCGCGTAGTTCGTGTTGATGAGGACCGCATCGCCTTCTCCGTTGTTGTAAGCTGTCGGAAGAAGTGCTGCTTCAACGTCCGTCTTAAATTTCAAGTTTTTCGGGTTATCAACGATGTCAGAGACTGTCGCATCGACTGTCTTGCCTTCAGCAAGTGTGATGAGACCTTCTGATTGGAGCATCGTGAGGATACGTCCGTGGTCAGCAACCGATGAACTCATGATGATTTCCGCACCTTCAGGAAGTTCGTCGAGCGATTTGTAGTCTTGTGAGTAGACACCGATTGGCTCAATGTGAACGCCACCCGCAGATGCGAATTTATAGTCTTTGTTTTCAGCCATTTGTGATTTGAGGTATGGCTCATGTTGGAAGTAGTTCGCATCAAGCTCACCACTTGCGAGCGTCTTGTTCGGAAGCACGTAGTCTTGGAACTTCTTGATTTCGAGTTTGTAGCCCTTTGCTTCATATTCTTCTTGTACGTGCTCTAAAATCTCAGCGTGCGGTACGTTCGACGCACCGACAACCAATGTTTTTTCATCGCCAGAACCTGTTTCTGCCTCTTCCCCGCCGCAAGCCGCGAGAACTGTGAATGCTGATAAAGCTGTCAATCCGAGTACTGTTTTCCAAGTTTTCATTATGAATCCCTCCAAATGGTGTATGTGTAATTAAGCTGAACGTTTATCAATTTTTGTGACGAGTCGGTCACCGATGAACTGGATGACGAACACGATGATCAAGATGAGCACCGTCGCCACGAACGTGACGTCGTTTTGTGAGCGTTGGAACCCTTCCAAGAAGGCCAAGTTCCCGAGTCCGCCGCCTCCGACGACACCGGCCATCGCCGTATAACCGACGATTGCCACAATGGTCACCGTGAGTCCTGAAACGATTGCCGGAAGTGCTTCCGGAATCAACACTTTATAAATGATTTGCCATTTCGTCGCGCCCATCGATTCCGCTGCCTCGATGACACCGCGGTCGACTTCACGAAGGGCAAGTTCGACCATACGGGCGTAGAACGGTGCAGCTCCGATGATAAGTGCCGGAAGCGCCGCCGTCGAACCGAGCATCGTACCGAGCAGGAACAACGTGAACGGGATGAGTAAGATGATTAAGATGATGAACGGGATCGAACGGAACACGTTGACGATCGCGCTGACGAAGACGTAAATCGGACGATTCTTCAATAATAGCGATTCGTTTGTAATATAAAGAATCAAACCTAAAGCGAGTCCAATCACAAACGTCGCGACACCCGCGACGAGCGTCATGTATAACGTCTCCCATGTCTGTTCCATCATGATTTGCCAGTCTACGTTAGGAAACATCGCTTTCCACCTCCACTTCTACTGATTGCGAACGAATCGACGCGATGGCGCGTTCGATTTCTCGTGCTTCCCCAATCAATTGGATGAATAGCGTGCCGAGCGCACCGACTTGTGACTGAGTCACGTTCCCGCCGATGATGTTGAATCCGATGTCGTGCGTCTTAAGGACGTCAGACAAAATCGGCTGTTCTGCCGTTTCGTTCAAGAATTTCAATTTGACGATTTGCCCACTCGGATAGCGTGCTTTCAAATGTTCGAACGTGAGCGACAGATCGTCGACCGCCCCGATTTGCTTGACGAATTCTTTCGTGATCGGCTGCTCCGGATGTTGGAACACGTCAGAGACTTGACCTGTCTCAACGACTTTCCCTGCCTCCATCACGGCGACGCGATGACAAATCTTTTGGATGACGTGCATCTCATGTGTGATGAGGACGATTGTCAATCCGAGCTTCTTATTGATGCTGACGAGCAGTTCAAGAATCGAATCCGTCGTCTTCGGGTCGAGCGCGCTTGTCGCTTCGTCACAGAGGAGCACCTCTGGATTTGTAGCGAGCGCGCGGGCAATCCCGACTCGCTGTTTTTGACCGCCCGATAATTGTGACGGATAGCTGTCTTCGCGACCTGATAGTCCGACGAGCTCGACGAGTTCTTGAACCCGACGCTTCCGCTCACTTGCCGGAACCCCGATCAATTCGAGTGGGAAGCTGATGTTTTCTGCGACCGTGCGCGACCACAGAAGGTTAAAGTGCTGGAAGACCATCGAGACGTTCTTGCGAACCCCTCGTAATTCTTTCGGGCTGAGCTTCGTGAGCTCACTCCCGGCGACCTCGATTTCACCGCTAGACGGTGATTCGAGACGGTTGAGCAATCGGATGAGCGTCGACTTTCCCGCCCCCGAATATCCGATTATTCCAAAAATTTCACCGCGATCAATCGTTAGTGATACATCATCGACCGCCTGGACACGACCATTTTTCGTATCGAACCATTTGGCGACGTTTCGTAATTGAATCAATACATTTCCCTCCTGACAACAAAAAAAGCGCGCACGTTTGAGCAAACGTGCGCACTTTATCGTACGGACAACGATTGCTCTCATCTGTCAAGGTTTCTTGAGCAAACGTGCGCACTTTATCGTACGGACAACGATTGCTCTCATCTGTCAAGGTTTCTCACCTTGCTGGAATTAGCACCATTTCGGATTGCTCCGCGGTTGCTGGGCGTCATAGGGCCAGTCCCTCAGCCTCTCTTGATAAGAGTGTTGTGTATTCGATTAGCTTTATCATAGCGACAGCTTTTTCTGCTGTCAAATCATTTTTTCAAAAAAATCAAAAAAAGGTGCCGTCCGAGGACGACACAGAACGTAGCACCTTGAGTCACGGAAGGACAGCCCATAGATGAAAATCTTTTGCCCGTTCAAGATTTACATCCTTATATGGGGGAGATTCACCAATCATCACTCGATCTTGACTTGGACCGTGCGATTATACGGAACGTCTTTCTTCGCTTGATTTTTTTGGGGGACAATCGAAGGGAAGACTGACGTGTATTCGTATAAAGGTAGCAGCGGCTTCACCAAAACGTCTTGATGTCGGGAATATCGCGTCCTATTTTGTGTTCAAGTAAGATGTTGTAATGAATATACCATTCGTGAACTTTCTGTGTCAACTGATTATTTAAAATTTTCAGATTATTCTAATGTTCCTCTCTCACTTCACGAAAGAGAGGACGTGTTGAACGTTTTGAAAGGCGTAAAGACGATCCCGAACCTCGCCATTTTCAAGCTTTAACAGCGCTGGGACACTCATCACCTGATAAGCTTCAAGCTCGTTTGGGATATAGTTCGCATCGCGTTTTTCAATCTGAATTTCAGGGTCGACCGCCTCGACGACCGTCAACATTTTCTCCGCGACAGCGCATGTACCACACATCGGGGCGTATATATATAAGAATCCGTCTGTAATCATTTTTCTCACCTCTCCTGTCATTATAATGGTCGTTCGAGTCCCGTTCAAAAATCGTGCTCTCGTGAAATTTCAGAATTTTTCAATGATTCTCTTGACTCTTCTGTCGGATAGGAATAATATGGGTTCTAACTTTATCGCTTTTGTACATAACAGCAAAGAAGAAGGACAGGTGAATGAATGATGACGGAACAGGCAACAGGTACGACAAAGCAATTTACGATGAACGTCTTAAACGGTCTCAGTATGGCGATTCTGATCGCCCTCATCCCGAGCGCGCTGCTCGGTGAACTCACGAAAGCTATACTCCCTTATTTTCCGTCTCTTCAATTCATATTGGATGCGACGACGATTGCGATGCGACTCCTCCCGGCCATTATCGGTCTTGCCGTCGCGATGCAGTTCGGACGATCGATTTTAGAGGCTGGAACAATCGCCATCGCAACCTATGTCGGCAGTGGCGCCGTTCGAATTAACGAAGGTGCGTTCGTGATGGCCGAAATCGGTGACGTGATCACAGCCGGTGTGACCGCTGCGATCGCTACGATTCTTGTCATGAAGCTCGCTCCCCACTTGAAGACGTATACGGTCATCGTCATGCCGATGACAGTCATTGTCGTCGCAGGGGGCATCGGTGCCTTCTTATTGACGTATATCTCACAGATCACGACATACATCGGATACCTCATCATGACGATGACGGATCTTCAACCGGTTCTCATGGGCATCTTGATCGCGATGGCGTTCTCGCTCATCATCGTCTCGCCGATTTCGACTGTCGGAATCGCGACCGCGATTAGCCTATCAGGCGTTGCGGCCGGTGCGGCAAACCTCGGCGTCGTCGCCGCTGGATTCGGTCTCGCCATCGCAGGGTGGCAGGCGAACGCGACCGGGACATCGATCGCCCACTTCCTCGGGTCACCGAAGATTCAAATGGCGAACTTTGTCCGACGCCCGATTATGATGCTTCCGATTTTGGCGAATGCGGCCATCCTCGGTGCGCTCGCTGGTATATTAAGAATCGAGGGAACTCCAATCAGTGCAGGGTTTGGCGTATCTGGACTCATTGGACCGGTAAATGCGCTACATCTCATGCCGGGCGGATTCGCCTTGTTCAACGTGCTTCTTGTGATCGTCTTGTTCGGGCTTATTCCAGTCGGACTCGGGATTTTCTTCTATCGTGTGTTCGAACGGGCGACGCTCGTTAAATCGGATCATTACCGACTCGATTTCGAGTAAACATATAAAAAACCGGCTTCTCCAATCAGGAGAGGCCGGTTTTACTTATCCTTGAATCATCGCTTCATATTCTTCTGCAGACATGAGCTTGTCGAGGTCTGACTCTTCCGTCAACTCAACTTCGATCATCCATGCATTTTCAAACGGTGACTCGTTGACGAGTTCTGGAGAATCGGCAAGGTCCTCGTTTACTGCTGTGATGCGTCCTGATACTGGCGCATACAACTCAGAGACTGTCTTCACTGATTCGACTGAACCGAATGGCTCGTCGAGCAAAATCGTACCGTCAACTTCTGGGAGTTCCACAAACACGATATCCCCTAGTTCGCTTTGTGCGAAATCCGTGATGCCGATGCGGGCTTTTGTTCCGTTCACTTCTACCCACTCATGTTCTTTTGAATAACGTAAATTTGCTGGTACTTTGCTCATCCTAACTTCCCCCTCAAATAAATTAGACTCACATCTGTATTATAGCACTTAGCCCCAAACGTCCGTAAAGGACTTTTCTGAAAATCCGACCGTCGTTTTTTCACCATTTGTGACGATTGGACGCTTCAAAAGCATACCATTGCTTGATAATAGCTCGAGTTGTTCGTCTTCTGATAGATTAGGTAGCTTGTCTTTGATGCCTTCGTTTCGATAGACTTGCCCGCTCGTATTGAAGAATTTCTTAAGCGGTAAGTCCGATTGTTTCCACAGCTCGGCGAGTTCTTCTTTCGTCGGTGTCGATTCGACGATATGAACGTATGTATACTCGACCCCTTGCTCTTTCAACCATTTTTCTGCTTTTTTACACGTACTGCATGGTGGATAGCCGTATAGTGTCACCATCTGTTCATCACCTCTTTCATCAATGTAGCACATCTTGAGAAATCAATTCACGTCTCAAGCAACCGTTCAATCTCTCGCTTCATCGTCGGATTGACGGAATGTCGCTCTTCCATAAAGCGAAGGATGACCGCTGCTGCCTCACTTGACCTGCCGTATCCTAATACCCCGCCTGACAGGAAAGGAATCATCTCTGGATGTCTCGTCTCGACCCGACGTGTCGGGTTGAACGGGTCTCCTTGTCCACCGAGCGCCTTCAAGACGTTTTGAACGGCCGCGACTTGGACGAGTTCGAACCCGGCGAGCATCTCGCCCCGGCGTTCCCGAAGCAAGCCGACATATAGGTTCGTCAACGCTTCTTCATAGTAATAAGCCGTCGCTTCACGCGCGATCTCAAGACGCGGTGTCGCGAACACGTCGAGTGCTTCATCCCGTCGCCAGACGACGCGTCCTGATGTATAGGCGATCGCTGCGAGTTCATGTACTTCAAAGACGGCGAATTCACCGTAGATGCCATCGTGATACATGATCTTATGTCCGTCTTTCGTGTTTTGAAACTGATAGTGAAGCGGCTCGACTTCAAGCCAGTCGAGTCGGTCGATAAAGCGTGCCTTCTGCCCGTCCTCGACAATTAAAAAGAAATCGAGGTCCGAATAATCATCCAGTCGCTCCGTCTCTAGTCCGATCGACCCTAATGCCAGCAACATCAGCGTTCCTTCGTGTGCGGCAACCGATTCCCCTATTTGTTCCATTCGTTCAAGCAATCTATCGCGTGTTTTCATCGTCTCTCCCCCTCGTTTCTATTGTACGCGGCGAACAGACCAAAAAGAAAGGGTCGACCGCGTCCGGTCCACCCTCTCTGTCGATTGAATTACACGATAAACTTGTTCGCTTTGATGAGGCTCGCAGCAACTTCACGCTTCGTCCCGATCACATTGATCGGCTGGTAGCGGCTGAACTTCTTCATTGCCGAGAGAAGCATGCGCTGCTCGTCACCAGACGCCGCTGCATACAATACTTCTTTCGCCATGAGTTCGACTTGTTTGAACACTTGTTCCGCAAAGATTTCTGTGTAGCGGACTTTGAGCGTGTTCTTCTCTTCGCCTGAGCGTGCGATCGCTTTGTCTGTACGAGCGATGGCTGCTTCAAGCGCGTAGATGGCACTGATCATGTCTGCGATCTTCGCCAAGATTTCTTGTTCGTTTTGAAGGTCTTGTTGATACTTCTGAACCGCTGTACCTGCGACCATCAAGTTGATCTTCTTCATGTTCGAAAGGAGCATCTTCTCGCGTGCGAGCGGTGAGCCGTCCAATTCTTGTGGCATGTAGCTCATGAGCTCTTTTTGAAGTTTTTGTGCTTCGGCGAGGAGCGGCAATTCACCTTTCATCGCTTTCTTGAGAAGCGTACCCGGAACGATCAAACGGTTGATCTCGTTCGTTCCTTCAAAGATGCGGTTGATGCGTGAGTCACGATAGAGGTTTTCGACTTCATACTCTGCCATGAATCCGTATCCACCATGAATTTGGACCGCTTCATCGACAACGTAGTCAAACGTTTCAGAAGCGAATACTTTGTTGAGTGAGCATTCGATCGCATATTCAGCAATCGCTTGTGCGACTTTTGATCCGTCACGCATGTTCTCGTCACCAAGTGCATCCAAGCTATCTTGGAACAAGCCACCCGTGCGATACACTGAGCTTTCCATCGCATAGATGTTGGCTGCCATCGTTGCCAATTTCTCTTGGATGAGTGGGAATTGGCTGATCGGTGTCTTGAACTGCTTGCGCTCGTTCGAATATTGTACCGAGAGGTCGAACGCACGTTTTGAAGACCCAACTGCTCCGACTGCAAGTTTGTAACGACCGACGTTCAAGATGTTGAAGGCGATGACGTGACCTTTTCCGATTTCACCGAGAAGGTTGTCGACTGGTACTTCGACGTCTTCAAGGATAAGCGTACGTGTCGACGATCCCTTGATTCCCATCTTCTGCTCTTCTGCTCCAGTTGAGACTCCTTTAAAGTCACGCTCAACGATGAAGGCACTGAACTTGTCACCATCGATTTTTGCGTAGACGACGAAGACGTTCGCGAAGCCAGCGTTTGTGATCCATTGCTTCTCACCGTTCAAGACGTAGTGTGTGCCCGCTTCATTCAAGACAGCCGTCGTTTTCGCACCGAGTGCGTCAGACCCTGAGCCTGGCTCCGTGAGCGCGTAAGCTGCGATCCATTCACCTGTCGCGAGTTTCGGCAAGTACTTGTGTTTTTGCTCTTCTGATCCGAAGAAGACGATTGGGAGTGTCCCGATTCCGACGTGTGCGCCGTAGCTGAGTGCGAACGAACGAGCTTTCGCGAAACGCTCTGTGATGATCGAAGAAGAGATTTTATCGAGTTGATAGCCGCCGTACTCTTCTGGAACGTCTGCTCCGAGGAGACCGAGTTCGCCTGCTTCTTTCAACAATTCGACTGAAAGGTCGAACTCGTGTTTTTCGATGCGCTCGAGAACTGGCATGACGCGGTCATCGACGAATCCTGCCGTCGTGTCCCCAATCATCTTATGCTCATCTGAGAAATCCTCTGGTGTGAAGAGACGCTCTGCGTCGAGTGCGTCAATGACAAAGCTACCGCCTTTAATCAATTCATGTTCTGTACGTTCCATATCCGATTCCCCCTTAAAGTAATTCGAAGACACCAGCCGCGCCCATTCCGCCGCCGATACACATCGTGACAACCCCATACTTCTCATTGCGTCGTTTCATCTCATGCAAGATCGAGACAGAAAGTTTTGCTCCTGTACAGCCGAGTGGGTGACCGAGGGCGATGGCGCCGCCGTTCACGTTCACCTTCGATGGATCGATTCCGAGTTCACGGATGACACCGAGTGATTGGCTCGCGAACGCTTCGTTCAACTCGAACAATCCGACTTCTTCTAACTTCACGCCAGCCATTTCGAGTGCTTTTGGAATGGCGACGACTGGACCGATTCCCATCACTTCCGGACGGACACCGCCGACTGCGAACGAGAGGAACTTAGCCATCGGTTGTAACCCTTGGCGTTCTGCTTCTTCACGGTCCATGACGAGGACTGCTGCCGCTCCGTCTGACACTTGTGAGGCGTTACCCGCCGTGACCGATCCTTTGATTTTGAAAGCTGGGCGAAGTTTACCGAGTGCTTCAATTGTCGAATCGGCACGGACACCTTCGTCATGCTTCACGACTTTCTCCACTTCTGCGACTTTACCGTCTTCACTGAGCACGTGCTCGATGACCGTCACAGGAACGATTTCTTCCTGGAACTTTCCACCCGCGATGGCTGCAGCCGCTTTTTGGTGACTGTTGATAGCGAACGCATCTTGGTCTTCGCGCGAGATGTTATATTCGGCCGCGACACGCTCTGCCGTATGACCCATGCTCATGTAGTACTCAGGCGCCGTCTCCATGATGTGTGGGTTTGGACGGATAACGTGACCACCCATCGGTACTTGGCTCATCGATTCCATACCGCCGGCGATGATGGCCGTTGCTTGACCGATCATGATTTTTGCCGCCGCATCTGCGATGGCTTGAAGACCTGACGAGCAGTAGCGGTTGATGGTGATCGCTGGAACTTCGTGCGACAGTCCCCCCCGGACCGCCGCATAGCGAGCGATGTTCATCCCTTGTTCCGCTTCTGGCATCGCACAACCCATGATGACGTCATCAATCGGGCCTTTATATCCTGAACGCTCAAGCGTTGCCTTGATGGCATATCCCGCGAGCTCGTCCGAACGAACGTTACGGAACGAACCGCGTTTTGCTTTTCCGACCGGCGTCCGTGCGCCGGCTACGATGACTGCTTCCCTCATCTGTTATGTCCCCCTTTATCAGTTCCGTAGTGGTTTGCCTTTCACGAGCATATGTTGCATCCGTTGTTGTGACTTCGGCTCCCCGATGAGGCTTAAGAAGGCTTCACGCTCGATGTCGAGGAGGTACTGTTCGTCGACGAGCGTACCGTATGCCAAGTCGCCACCACTGATGACATGTGCGAGTTTCTTCGCAATCTTCAAATCATGCTCTGAAATATAACCGCCGTAGAACATTTCATATGCCGCGAGTTCAAGCGTCGCTTTACCCGTTTGACCGACGACCGGTAACTTCTCACGAACCGGTGCCGTGTATCCATCGGCAAGTTCGAGTACCGTCTGTTTCGCATCGAACGTCAAGTGATCACGGTTCATCGAGATTCCGTCGACCGCACGGTGGTAACCGAGTGTCTTCGCATCAAATGCCGACTTCGATACTTTCGCCATCGCGATGTTCTCGAACGTCTGTTGTGCAGCCTTCTCGATGTTTTGCATCGATTTTGGCGTCTGTTCGAGGAGTCGACGATACGTGTTGACGTTTCCGCCCCCACCTGGGATGAGACCGACACCGACTTCGACGAGACCCATGTATGTCTCAAGCGCAGCTTGCATACGTGCTGCTGGTAAGCTGATTTCTGTTCCGCCACCAAGCGTCATGCCGTATGGTGCGGCGACGACCGGACGACTTGAATAACGAATCTTTTGAACGACTTGTTGGAACTTGTTGATGATCCAATCGAGTTCGAACCAGTTTTCGTCTTCTGCTTCCATGAGCATCATCGCAAGGTTTGCGCCGACACAGAAGTTCTTGCCGTCGTTCGCGAGGACCATTCCTTTGAAATCTTGCTCGACACGGTCAATCGACTGTTCGATCATCTGCATGATGTCGACACCGATTGCGTTGTTTGGTGATGTGAATTCGAGTGCGACGACGTCATCGCCGATATCGACGAGGCGTGCCCCACCGTTCTCTAAGATGATGCCGTTTGATTTTGCGAGTGGCTTGAGTTTCAATTCTTTCGGGTTGACGGTCTTCTCGACATACGCCTTCGACGCTTTATCGTAATACTGGTCTCCCTTATAGAATGACGTGTTACCTGCAGCAAGCATCTCATCGATCCATGCCGGGACGTCGTAACCTTCCGCTTTCATACGCTCGACTGATTTTTCAACACCGAGGGCATCCCACATTTCGAACGGTCCGAATTTCCAACCGAAGCCCCACTTCATCGCATCGTCAATCGCAATGATTGTGTCTGCAATCTCTCCAGTAAGACGTGCCGAGTAAGCGAGCGTCTTCGCCGTGATTGGCCAAAGCAGTTGTCCGACGCGACCTTTGTTCAAGATGGCACCTTTCAACTTCGCTTTTGAGCCTGGAAGTGACTTGATTTGATCGAGTTCAGGACCTGTAATCGCTTTCAATTGTTCGTATTCGAACGTTTGAAGATTCAATTCCTGAATGACCTTTCCTTCTTTCTTATAGAAGCCTTGACCGGCCTTCTGTCCGATCCAGCCTTTTTCCACGAGTTGCTTCATTTCTGAAGGGACGTCGAACGTGTCCTTCTCTTCCCCAGCTTCGAGCGTCTCGTAGACGTTACCCGCCACGTGAACGAACGTGTCGATTCCGACGACATCGAGTGTGCGGAACGTCGCTGATTTCGGACGACCGATGAGTGGACCTGTGATTGAATCCATCTCTCCGATTGACGCGTTTTGCTTGAGCATCTCTTCGAACGTGACGAGGAGACCGTATGTCCCGATGCGGTTACCGATGAAGTTCGGCGTGTCTTTGGCTTCGACGACACCTTTCCCGAGACGGTCTTCCGCGAAGCGTGACATGAAGTCGATGACCGGGCGTGCTGTCTTCTCCGTCGGGATGAGTTCGAGCAACTTCAAGTAGCGCGGTGGGTTGAAGAAGTGCGTCCCGAGGAAGCGTGATTTCAATCCTTCCGGAAGGGCACTTGCCATCGCTTCGATGGAGATCCCTGACGTGTTCGAGCTGAGGATCGCATCTTCACGGATGTAAGGTGCAATCTTCTCGAAGAGCTGTTGCTTCACATCGAGGCGCTCGACGACGACTTCGATGACCCAGTCCGCTTCTTTCAAACGCTCTAAATCATCTTCTAAGTTCCCGACTTCGATGAAGTTGAGATGGTCGGCTGTCGCAAGTGGTGCCGGATTTTGTTTCAATAGCTTCTGACGGTTTTCTGAGGCGATGCGATTTCGTACTTCTGGTGACTCGAGCGTCAACCCTTTCGCTTCCTCTTTTGCTGTCAATTCACGTGGTACGATGTCGAGCATGAGCGAACGAATCCCCGCGTTCGCCAAGTGAGCCGCAATCCCCGCCCCCATTACTCCTGAACCGATGACGACCGCAAAACGAATTGAGTTCGTCAAACGGAGGTCGGTTGATTGTTCGATGTGACTCGTCATAGTGTTCCCCCCTAAAATGAGAATGAATAGTGATTCATTTCACGCGTAAAAAAAATCGCAATCACCATCGTGTTTACTCTTCTATCATAAATGAATGAACATTCATTCGCAAGCGTTCATTTTTCAATTTCATTCCATTTTTTGATTGAACGATTAGTTTTCAATCGATGTGGTATAGACAAAAAGAGTCAAATTTAGAAAGGGGAATGTACGCATGCGCGATAATCGTCTGAACACTGCAGGTAGTCGAAAGGATTTTGAGTCGTTTAAAAAGGACGCACAAGAACAGGCGCACCAACCGGGAATCGATTCGAAGATGGAGCCCTTCCCGATCTATGAACGGGAAGACTATAAGGGAAGTGACAAGTTAAAAGACAAGGTCGCGATCATCACCGGCGGGGATTCCGGGATTGGGAAATCGGTCGCCATCTTCTTCGCCCATGAAGGTGCGAACTCGGTCATCGTCTATAAGGATCAAAACGAGCTCGAAGACGCGGAAGCGACGAAAGAACGGATTGAAGACTTGGGCCAAGCCTGCCTCTTGCTCCAAGGAGACCTCGGGGAATCTTCCTTCTGTCAACGAATCGTCGAAGAGACGCTCGAGACGTTCGGTCATATCGACATCCTCGTCAATAACGCCGCCGAGCAGCATCCGCAGGAATCACTCCTCGACATCTCGGACGAACAGCTCGAGAAGACGTTCCGCACGAACATCTTCAGCATGTTCTACTTAACGAAAGCCGCGCTCCCCTACTTAAAAGAAGGAGCGAGCATCATCAATACAACTTCGATCACGGCATATGAAGGAAACGATCAGCTAATCGACTATGCGTCGACGAAAGGTGCCATCACCGCCTTCACTCGCTCGCTCGCCAAAAACTTGGCGGACAAAAAGATTCGCGTCAACGGGGTCGCCCCCGGACCGATTTGGACACCGCTCATCCCGTCGACATTTGACGCAGAGAAAGTGAAATCGTTCGGGGATTCTTCCGGTATGAAACGTCCGGGGCAACCGGCTGAACTCGCACCTGCATACGTCTATCTTGCAAGCGATGACTCGACGTACGTCAGTGGTCAAGTCATTCACGTCAATGGTGGTACAGTGATTAATGGATAATTTTGAAACAGGCTCAGTCATCATGTACTGAGCCTGTTTTTATGGGAAATTAATCCACTACATGATACAGTGGTTAACAGATATTACTTCGTTAATCAGATGAAAGGAAGGAGTTAATGATAGATGATTCATTATCAATTGACAAAAAATGATTTTTTCATGCTACAAAAAAATTTTATTGAAAACTCGGTTTCGGAAAAACGGAAATCTTTACTTATCACGATTGTACTCATGTTGCTGACAGCTTTTTATGGATTTGCCCTCGCAATCACCTTGTTACCTGAAACAATGTCCGCCGCCATCATCCTCATACTCGCTGTCGGTACCGCTGTTGTAGCACCGCTTCTCTTGTTCCCATTCTTCAAGAAAGTGCATTTTACAATTAGGCTGAAACTATTGCGTTCCATATTTCGACAGGAATCGAAATGGCCACGTGACTTGACATTATCAATTTATGAGAACGGAATTGAAGTCAACTCTCTCCACAACGCCGTCAATAAACAGGTTCGAGTCTCATGGAAAGCAATTGAAAGAGTAAGTGAAGACGAAACCAACTACTATCTATACATCGAAGCGACGGAAGCAATTATTATACCGAAGCGAAAGTTGCGTGAGACTAATCAAACAACCATCAATCACTTGTTACAAAAACACTTAAATATCACTCTCTAAGCAACTATATTCAAGGTTCAATACTCCCTAGACATACATGCATATGACAAACTACAAAGGAGCAGATGTTATGGTCACCACGTACGAACTGACGCTTGAAGATTTTTCAGCTTTCCAAAACGACATGATTCACCATTCTGATCAACATAAACGAATTCGCAGCGTATGGTTGAAATATATGAATATTCCGCTATTCGCGCTTGGGTTCATTGCTACAATCTTATTATTTCCTAATCTCGAATCGACGATGACCCGATTGTTGATCACATTTGGAATTGGGATGTTGTTCGCCCTATTACTTAGACCGCTGTTTAAAGATTTACATGCCCCACTCTACCTTTGGCAGATCCGTCGCACCCTCAAAAAACAGAACGTTTGGCCAAAAGACATTAAGCTTCAGTTTTCTGAAACTCACGTCGAAATGCAAGCCGTTCGCGGTAGTATCCACCGTACGACACAAGTTCCTTGGACATCTATTCTTCGCGTATATCAAGACGAGTCGTATCGCTTCCTTTATTATGAAGAGGATGAAGCTTTGATTATCCCGAAAATGAAAGATGGGATTACCGAAGTCGAACAAAGTGAAATCGATCGGATACTCGAAAAACATCTACACACAGAAAAGCACACAAGTTCAACGTGAACTCGTGTGCTTGTTTTATTTCTTCACCATTCCTTTTAACACGAACGCCACGTTTGCCGGACGCTCCGCGAGGCGGCGCATGAAGTATCCGTACCAGTCACGGCCGTATGGCACGTAGACGCGGACTTTATAGCCTTGGCGTACGAGCTCGAGTTGACGCTCGACGCGGATGCCGTATAACATCTGGAACTCGAACTGGTCGAGCGGGATGTTGTTTTCTTTGACGTGCTCGATGACGGCGTCAATCATATGGTCATCGTGTGTTGCGATGGATGCGTAGTTTCCGTTCGCAAGATGGAGTTTGACGAGCTTCACGTAGTTATGGTCCACGTCCTCTTTTTCAGGGAACGCGACCGTCGCCGGTTCTTTATATGCCCCTTTGACGATCCGGAGGTTCGGCTTGAGCGGTGCGAGGTGATTGATGTCATCTTCCGAGCGATACAAGTACGACTGGATGACCGTTCCGAGACCGTCAAATTCACCCTTCAGCTTCTTGAACAACTCGAGCGTCTTCTCACAACGCTGCTCATCTTCCATATCGATGGCCACAAAGACCCCTACTTCTCGTGCGACCGTTAGGATTTGACGCATGTTGTCTTCAATCAACTCGTTCGAGATGTCGAATCCGAGTGACGTCAATTTAAGGGACATATAGGCGTCTAATTGTTCTTCTGCCATAATTTCAATCGCACGAATGATTTCGTCACGATTCGTATTCGCTTCTTCCACCGTCTTAATAAATTCCCCGAGGTGGTCGACCGTGACCGACAACCCTTTCGCGTTCAATTCGCGAATCGTCGGAACGGAAGCCTTAAAGTCTTCCCCTGCTACAAAGCGTGATGCACCAAATCGTAGGCCATATTTCTTTGCCAAACTGTTGAGTGTTTTGTTTTGTGACATGTAGATAAATCCATCGCGCAACACTTTTTCCATCTGATTTTCCCCCTTACTTTTACACCCATCTATCTCTATGATGATGTCTGCAATTATTATGACACACAAACGTCAATTCGTCTGTATTTTTGTAACTGATGATGTCTGCAATTATTATGACACACAAACGTCAATTCGTCTGTATTTTTGTAACCGTTTGCAGCACTTTCTTCCCAACTTTTCAAAAAAGACAGACGCCCCGTAGGACGGCTGTCTTATAGGCTTGTCGAAGGTGCGACATAGAGCAAAATACTGAGGAAAATGAACACACTTCCCGCTAGGACGAACAAGTGCCAAATCGCATGGTTGAACGGCAGTTTTTGCCACACATAAAACACGATTCCGACCGAATAAGCGATCCCTCCCGCGAGGAGAAGCATGAACCCTTGATGACCGAGTGATTCATATAACGGACGGATGGCGATGATGCAGATCCAGCCGAGTGCGAGATACGTCACATTCGACACCCACATATACTTCCCGGTCGAAAACAGTTTCCAGACGATTCCGAGAATCGCCACACCCCATACGATCCCGAACAACGTCCAGCCGAGCGTCCCATGAAGGGTCACAAGGGCGAACGGCGTATAGCTTCCGGCGATGAGTAAGTAAATCCCCGCGTGGTCGAACACTTGTAGCACCCGCTTCGCTCGTGGATGCGGGATGGCGTGCATGAGCGTCGAGAATAAGTAGAGTAAAATCATCGATGCCCCGAACACGCTGACCGCCGTAACGTTCCACGTGCTCCCACTTTCCGTCGCACTCATGACGAGTAAGACGAGGGCGACGATGCTGAAGATGACCCCTAAGCCGTGCGTGATCGCGCTCGCGATCTCTTCCCCGAGCGTGTCGGCATGGAGCATCTCTTTGAGTTGTTCTTGTTTCATATGCTCCCACCTTCCATAACTGTTCCCTCTAGTATGGACATTTCCCGATTTAAACGCAATCGAAAACACGGGCTACCGATTAGCCCGTGTCGAGATTATGCGACTTCTTTCACCGGAATGTCACATTCCATTTGTGCAGCCCGCATGGCGCGTGCCCGTTTGTGGAACAAGACGAGCAGCGTTAATGTCCCGAGTGTCGAAATGACATACGGAAGGACCCCGTCCAGCTTGAAGCCAATCGGTGCCGTCAAAATATAGAACCAGACCGCATACAACATGAACGTCCCTGGAAGGAGCGCGATGTAGTGGTTGCGTCCTTTAATATACAGGTACATCGCCCCGACGAACAGTGCGATGACCGCCGTCGTCTGGTTCGCCCAGTTGAAGTACTGCCAGAGCATCTGGAAGTCCATGTTCGTGAGCACATATGAGATCGCGAAGAGTGGCAGTGCAATCCAGAGACGTGATGAGAACTTCTTCTGTGCGATCGACAAGTAGTCCGCGATGATCATACGCGCGCTACGGAATGCCGTGTCGCCTGACGTGATCGGCAAGACGATGACACCGAGAATCGCGAGCGTCCCACCGATGCTACCGAGCATGAGTGTCGCCACTTCTTGGACGACGAGTGCCGGCGTCCCTGAGTTGATGAGTCCGAGCAATTCACCTGGCTCGAAGATGGCCATCGCAGCCCCAGCCCAAATCATGGCGATGACGGCTTCGGCGATCATCATACCGTAAAAGATTTCACGGCCGTTGCTTTCTTTCATCGTCGTCCGCGAGATAATCGGCGACTGTGTCGCATGGAAGCCAGAGAGCGCCCCACACGAAATCGTGAAGAAGAGGAGCGGCCAGATTGGCAAGCCGTCCGGATGCATGTTCGTCAATGTCATTTCTGGAATTTGGTAGCCTTGTGCGAACAAGCTGACCGCGATCCCGATGGCACTGACGACGAGTAATGCCCCGAAGAATGGATAGATGCGTCCGATGATTTTATCGACCGGGAGGAGCGTCGCCAAGATATAGTAGGCGAACACACCGAAGATGACGAACATGAGCGTCGATGCGTTTCCATCAAACAAGTTGTTGATCATGTTACTCGGAGACGTGACGAATACTGTTCCGACGAGTAGAAGAAGTAAAAGCGCGAATCCGTTGACGATATGGCGGAGCGAGCGTCCGAGAAACTTCTCCGCTAGTTGTGGCAAATGTGCCCCGTTATTCCGAAGGGAAATCATTCCTGTCAAATAGTCGTGTACCGCCCCGGCAAAAATCGACCCGAAGACAATCCAAAGAAATGCGACCGGTCCGTAGAGCGCCCCCATGATTGGTCCAAAGATTGGTCCGACACCGGCGATGTTCAGTAATTGAATCATCGAGTTCCGTTTTTTACCCATCGGCACGTAGTCGATGCCGTCCTGGGAAGCGTAAGCGGGCGTCGTCCGCTCTTCCTTGATGCCGAACGTCTTCTCGACGTAACGACCATATACCAAATACCCGACCAAAAGTAGTGCGAGTGCGACAAAGAATGTAATCATCTGTCAGTCCCCTTTTCCGTCCATATGTAGCTGATCCCCGTCAGCTCTTCGGTTTACATGTGTCATGTAACCGATTACATGATTGATTATACATTAAGACTAGATGACAATGTAAGGGCTTTCATTCACATTTCCGTCACTTTTATTCGACAAAAAACAGACGCTTTTGTTTGGCACTTGCTCCATTTTGTTCGCTTGCAACGACAAGATAGGCTCCTTTTTTCAACCCTTTCTTCGGTTGAAGCGTATACCAGCCAGCCCAGTTCGCTGTTGTTTCAGCTAATTTCTTCCCTTTGCTGTCTGTCAAAATCACTTTCGCACCTCTTGTCGTACGACCACCAATCGCTTTTGAATTCACTTTCACGCCACGTAAAAGTTCTGGTGACGCGACAGCAAGTCGATCGAGCGCGAATTTCTGTGACGTTGTGACCTTGCCGATCGTCGCCGTCACTTCATAGTCCCCTGCTTGGAAGCCAGCGCGATTCATAAACTTAAATGATCCACTCTGATCTGCCACGACTGAAGCAATCCGTTTTCCATTCTGACGAAGAATGACAAGTGCGTCTGGTGACGTCTTTCCATAAAACGCATGGGTGTTCGTATACGTGTAACGTTCTGACAACATCGGTTTACGAACGAATCCATCTCCAACCACTTTTGTCTCAGTCAACGACTTTCCGTTCAATTCACTGACAATCGTTAATGTCTGGCGAAGTTTGAGCGGTTTGACCGTCAAACGGTAAAGGCCTTTTGCATCGGCTGTCGTTGTGGCAAGAACCGTCTTGCCGTCTTTCAATGTCACTTTCGCAGATGGAGTCGTCTTACCGGTCACGACTTTTGTACCTGGCTTGATCACATCGACCGAGAGCGTCAAGTCAACAGATGCCGCTTCGAGCTCCGTCGTATACGTCCGGAAGAGACGACTCGCCGCGTCCGTACGAGTCGCGTCTGTCGCTTCGATTCCTTCGTAAAGGTTCACATATTGTTTGCCTGCATCGGCTGTGTCGAATTTGACAGTCCGCTTCGCATCCGCGACAATCTTCCAGTTGTTGTCCGCTTTGTAATCGAGTTTGTCCCCGCTCGCAACGATATAGTCGGAGATGACGTTACGTGTCTCATACGCTGAGCGATAGACGATGTTCTTCCCGCCACCAAGGCCAGGGAACGAAGACGAACCGGCACGATAGTTGTTCGTTGCGACCAAGAACTCTTGGTCCATCGTGATTGCTTTTCCGTTATACTCAATGTTTTTCACGCGATTCGCCGACTCGTTGACGATTTTTCCGTTCCCGTCATATTTTGCTGGTCCCGTCACGTCAATCTCATACGTCAAACCGTCAAGAACATCAAAATTATAGCTACGGAATTGCAAGTTGAGGATTTCATCCCCGTCCGAATCGACCTGATTGTAAGCCCCCGCTGACATCTCGAGCCAGTCCATGACGTCCTTCCCTGTCACTTTGACGACTTCAAGCGTGTTCGGATAGACATATAAATCCGCCACGTTCTTCAAGGCGATTTGACCTTTCGGGATGTTCGTGTAATAGCTCGCGTCCGTCAACTCACGACCGCCCGCTTTGAACGGTGCCCCTGCCGACAAGAGTGGCAGACCTTTATAAGGTGAAAGCTCCGGGTTCGTCTCGAATTCTTTCTCGACGTACCATTTCTGTGCGTTCGTCACGAACTGGACCGACGCATCGTCACGGACGAGCGCGAAGTAGCTTTGAATATCGTCTTGAATTTGCCCGACCGGTTGGTTGATGTAGTCGATTGTCGCCAAGTGGTCGTCTTCGATCAACGCCTGGATTGTCGGGTCGACCGCCGTATCGGCTGTCACCGTGTCGAGCACAGCTGATGCGTCAAGAATCTGCCATTTGCCGTCGACGAGTTCGAGTTCGAAATCGATGACACCGAGGTCTTTCCCTTGGTTGTTCGCCATGACGACCGGTTTGCCGTTGATCGTCCCTTTTGCCATATCGACGTTCGGGAACGAAGCGAACATACCTTTCGCATCCGGGAAGCGACCGTGCTGGTGCCCCGTCATGACCATGTCGAGCCCATCAATCTTCGTGAGCGCATATCCGACGTTCTCTTCGCTGTCGAGCTGTTCGTCCGCGAGTGCTGCACTTTCGCCGATGCCTGAGTGCGCGAGCGCGACGACGACGTCTGCTCCTTGGTCTTTTAACTTTTGAACTGATTCACGCGCCGATGGGATGATGTCTTCTGCCGTCACACGACCTTGTAGGTTCCCTGAATCCCATGACATGATTTTCGGCGGCACGACACCGAACACACCGACTTTGATTGTATGTGTTTCCCCGTCTGTGTCCGTGACCGTCCGTTCGATGATTTGGACCTCTTGTCCATCCACGTTGAACTTCGAGACGATTGGGTTGCCTTCTAAGTCTTTGACGTTCGAGTTGACGAAACGGAGCTTCCCTTTCGATCCTTCCATCGCGTTGTACAAGAATTCGAGACCGAAGTTGAACTCGTGGTTCCCGAGTGTGACGGCGTCATAGTTGAGTGCTGCCATCGCTTTATACATCGGATGTTCGAACGCTTCATTTTTCCCAGCTTGAAGCTCACGAACATAGTCGCCAAATGGTGTCCCTTGAATCGTATCGCCGTTATCGAACAAGAACGTGTTCGATTCCCCAGCGGCTGTACGATGTTCATTGATGAGTGTTGCGACTTTCGTCAACCCGATCGTGTTGTCGACCTTGTCTTGGAAGTAATCATAGTTCGTGATGTTCGTATGTAAGTCTGTCGTCTCTAAGAAACGGAGCTTGACGATATCCTCGTCGACTTCTGCCAAAACGTTTGGTGCCTGTAGCGGCAAAACGGTTGGTAACACGAGCGCGGTCGCGATCGACCATTTTAATGCGGTTTTCATGTGATTGTCCCCTTTGTCTGGTTGATTAATGTCTAACCATATTCAATATACCACCAGCTGTCTTTCTCTCTCATTAAAATTTTTTATAAAAATAGACCCAATTTCCTTTACAGAAATTAGGTCTTTCGTCTTATGAGCGTTTAATCCGTACGGTGAACGGGCCGTCCCCTTCCACGTTCTCGAACGTGACGGAAATCGGGTAGGCATGTTTGCTGTGGACCGGGTTCTCAAGACGGATTGTCGTGAGACCGACAACTTCTTCTCCACTCATGAGTTCGAGTGGGAGTTGTTCCACATTCAAATCGTGGGCATAGCCGTTTCGGAGAAGGAGTGTCGTCGTGACACGCGTCTCGTCTTGTTCGACGGCGACGAGCATCATGTTGAACTCGTCTTCCCCGACCGGTGGTGTCGCAACGTTCGTGCGCATCACTTGTTGCCACGCCCCTGGCGAGAACTGTTCCATCGCCTCACGTGAGATGGCTTGGATCGCGTCGATCGGGTTCATTTGGAAGACGAGACGAAGTGGTGCAGACGTGTCAATCTCGCCAAACAATTCATCTTGAAGGAAATCGAGGTAAACGGGCTTACTCGTCCACGGCTCGAAGTTCGGGAGCGCCGAACGTTCCAACACTTTTCGTCCGAGCGGCATGTTGTTCGCGTCGAGCAATAAGACCGGAAGTTCGTTGATTTCAAACGAACTCGGGAGCGTGTTGCGGAACAACGCGACAATCGACAAGTCCTGACCGAGCGACTCGGCGCTCAACAGTTCGATTGAGAGCTGGTTGTCGAGGAGTGCCGGGAGTCGTTTCGCATGATAACGGAAGACGTACTCATCTTCTTTCGGGATCCCCATCTCATCATCGAAGACGAGCGTCAACTGACGCCCTTCTTCCGTTTTGCCTGTCTCGATTTGTTTTCGCTTACGAAATCCTAACATTACACTTCCTCCTCTGCCGTCTCGACGAAGTACAGGTCGAGCTGGCATAGTTCTACCGTCACGTCACGGGCGATGTTGACATACGTCTGTTCGAAGATGTCCAACCCTTCTTTGCTGAAGAGACGACTTGGATCTTCTTGGGCATAGCTCCGTAGACCGATTCCTTCTTTCAATCCACTCATCATCGTCAAGTGGTCCGTCCATTTCGTATCAAGGGCACGAAGGAGCGACTCTTTCGTGAATAAGACGACGTCTTCTCGCGTAAGGCGCGCTTCTGTTTTTTGGATGATTTCTTCCATCCAATCCTTTAACGCTTCTTTCAACTCGTACGTATCCGCGATGTCGTTCGACCAAGTCGGCTCTTGCATCGTCAAATAGCGCAAGTCTTCTTTCAATTCGGCGACTGGCCATTCTTCCGGAACGAGTTCGTCCGAGACGTGCATGTCGATACTGTTCTCAAGAGCGAGACGCATCATGCTGAGCACGTTTTTCGTGATGGCATCCGCATCGGCATTGACGGCCTGGTCGCGAATCGTATAGATGATGTTCCGTTGTTCGTTCAAGACGTCATCGAGCTTGAACAAGTAGTCACGGATCGATACGCCGATTCCTTCAATCGTCGTCTGGGCGTATTCCACCACATCGATTGCTTCTTTTGACGAGATCTCACCTGTCGCGTTCGGTTTCAGTTTCTTCTCGACGCGCTCTAGTTTTTGTGCGGCATATCGTTTCACAATCTCATCTTCGAGCGAGACGAAGAACTCAGTCTCCCCTGGGTCACCTTGGCGCCCAGAGCGTCCACGAAGCTGGTTGTCGACACGTTGCGACTCATGACGTTCCGTCCCGACGACGTATAGTCCACCTGCAGCTTTCGATTTTGCATCGAGCATGATGTCCGTTCCGCGTCCGGCCATGTTCGTCGCGATCGTCACTTTCCCGAACTGCCCGGCGTCGGCGATGATGTCGGCTTCTTGTGCGACCGTCTTCGCATTCAACACGTCATGTTTGATCCGTTTCTTCTTCAAATGTTTACTGATCGCCTCGGATTGCGCGATCGATGTCGTCCCGATCAAGACGGGACGTCCCATCGCATGCAACTCGTCGACTTTTTCCGTCACGGCCGCATACTTCTGCTCGATCGTCATGAAGATGCGGTCCGGATGGTCGATTCGTTTCCGTTCACGGTTCGTCGGCACTTGCACGACGTCCATGTTGTACGTCTTCAAGAACTCTTGGCGTGACGTCTGTGCCGTCCCCGTCATCCCGCCGACGAGCGGATACATGCGGAAGTAGTGCTGGATCGTGATCTCCGCCGTCGTCTTGTTCTCCTCGGTGATTGTGACGCCCTCTTTCGCCTCAAGCGCCTGATGCAATCCTTCGGAGAGACTACGTCCTTCCATGATACGTCCCGTGAACAAGTCGATCAGCTCGATCTTGTCGTCACGAACGATATAGTCGACATCGAGCTCGAACAACACGTTCGCACGAAGCGCCTGGACGAGATAGTGATAGAGCACCTGATGCGACGCACTGAATAAGTTGTCGATGGCGAACAACTCTTCGATCTTGGTAATTCCCGCTTCGGTGAACGAGGCCGCCTTCGATTCCAAATCGACTTCATAGTCCGTCTCTTCAAAGTTCGAGATGACTTGCTGTGCGAGTTGTTTCAAGCGGATGTGTGAACGGTCCTTTTGCGCGATGATGAGTGGCGTCTTCGCCTCATCGATCAAGATGCTGTCCACTTCGTCGACGAGGGCGAAATGGAACGGGCGCTGGACGCGCTCTTCCGGCTTCCCGACGAGGTGGTCACGCAAATAGTCGAACCCGAACTCGGTCCCGACCCCGTACGTGATATCCGCTTGATAAGCGGCGCGCTTCTCGTCTGGTTCGATGTCCGGCACGTTCAAGCCGACCGTCAAACCGAGGAAGTCATGAATTTTACCGATTTGTTCGGCGTCACGTCTCGCCAAATAATCGTTCACGGTGATGACGTGGACGCCTTTTCCTTCAAGTGCCTTGACGTAACTCGGCAAAGCGGCGACGAGCGTCTTTCCTTCCCCTGTCGGCATCTCCGAGATGTTTCCTTCGAGAAGGGCGAATCCACCGATGAGCTGGACGTCGTAATGACGCATGCCGAGCACGCGGACCGATGCTTCGCGGACGAGGGCGAACCCTTCTTCGGCGATGTCATCGACTTTCTTTCCATCTAGGAGACGTGCCTTGAGCGTCTCCGTATATGTACGCATCTCGTCATCCGAGAGTGCTTGCATCGTTGTCTCTAATTCGTTGATTCGCGCGACCCGTCGTTCGTACGCTTTCAAACGCCGGCTTTGATCATTCGTTAATTGTTTTACAAATTGGATCACACTAATAGCCTCCATCTTTCTGTCAATTCATCTGTTACATACTCGTCTATTATAACGAAAATCGAGTGAATTCGGAGATTTTTTTACGAAAACTTCCTAAAAGTTGGTTTTTGTCATGTTAAAAACCTATAAATTTTGGTTAATTTTCAAAAAGTCTTTGTAAAAATATTTTCAATTCACTATTTGAGACGGCGTGAGACCGTGTTACGATGAGAAAAACAGAACATTTGTTCGTAAAAAGGAGTGGTGACGATGCGCAGACGAATCTTTTGTATCGACAGCGTCTCGTTCTATGCCAGTTGCGAGTGTGCCGCGCGCAACAAAAATCCTTACCGCACGAAGCTTGTCGTCCTCTCGAATCTCCAGGATAGCGGGGCACTCGTCCTGGCGGCGACCCCGAAGATGAAGCAGCTCGGCATCAAGACCGGGTCGCGTCGCTTCCACATCGACCGTCTTCCTTGGCACGAACGGCGGGATGTTTTGTATGCCGAGGCGCGGATGAGTCATTACTTGAACGTCTCCATCCAAATCATCCACATCCTCCATCAGTTCGCTCCGCCCGAAGCGATTCGCGTCTACTCGATTGACGAGACGCTTGTCGACATGACGGGGACGGAGCGGCTATTCGGAAGTGACGAGCACGTCGCCCACCTCATGCGCGCGACGATTTTTCGCTATACGGGCATCCCTGTGACGATTGGCATCGGACCGAACAACGTCCTCGCCAAGCTCGTTCTCGACTTGCATGCGAAAAAAGAAGGTGTCGCCACGTGTCTCCTCCACAATGTCGAACGGCTTATCCATCCGGCGCCGATCGAGAAGATGTGGGGCGTCGGGGCGAAGATGGCGGTCCACTTGCAGCGACTCGGCATTTTCACGATTGGTGATTTGGCCCGCTATCCGCTCGAGTCTCTTCATGAAAAATTCGGCGTCATCGGTGCCGAACTCTGGCATCACGCCTGGGGCATCGACGAGTCCCCCACCATCTTGCCGGCGAGTTCCTTGTTCGGGGCGAAACGGACGCGACCGAAGTCAATCGGACACGGGATCACCCTCATGAAAGATTACACGACGTACTCCTCGATCCGGCTCGTCCTACAAGCAATCGCGGTCGAAGTCGGGATGCGGACCCGGCAAGCGGGACTCGTCGGGGGAACGATTCATCTCGGGGTACGCTATACGCGGACGAGCGACCGAGGCGGGTTCAGCAAACAAAAAAAGCTCCCCCGCTTCACAGCGGACGAGCAAGAGTTTTTACCCATCTTGTTGCAACTATTTTTAGACGGCTGGGAAGAGACAGAGGCCGTCCGCTACGTCTCAGTCGCCCTCGGCAAACTCGAGCCACGGAGCGAACACGTCCAATTGTCGTTCTTCGAAGACGAATGGGCGAAGGCGAAACGGCTCGACTTCCTCGATTTGATCGACGGGTTGAACGTCCGGTTCGGTCGCGGCACGATCCGACCGGCGTCGAGCTTACTGAAAGATAGTCCGCTTCGGACGCGCCAACGCTTAATTGGCGGACATAAACAAGGAGGCGATTCTTCATGAGTAAGACCCGCTATCGTGACCGAGGTGAGTTGAAATGGATCCCATTTCTCATGCCCGAACACGTCGCCCTACTGAAACGTTATTATGCCCAAATCCAAAAGATCGAGCTACCCGATTTGGACGAACAGCTCCTCTATCTCTGGCAAACCGAGCTCGAACGCGCCATTCGTGAAGGCGATCAGGTCGAGGTGACCTTGTTCGTGGACGGCTTGACGAAAAGCATGCGCGGCTACGTCCACGCCATCTATTATGCCGAGCGCGAAGTCGAACTGTTCGACGGTGAAGTACGGCGCGTCCCGTTCAGTGACATCTTGTCCGTTCGTTAAGACGCCTCAATCGCCTCTTGTGTTGTCTCGAACGTCTCAATCCCGTCAAGTAGCCCATAGTGAGCAAACGTCGCACGGACCGATGGCGACAGATGCGCGAAGATGACGTGCCGGTCGGCCGCTTTCAGTTCGGTGACGACACGACGCAACTCCTCGACCGCGGTCACGTCGATGACCGGGCAGCGGTGGAAGTTGAAGATGAACACGTTCGGCTCCCGATGAATGTGATGGAGGACGTGCTCGAACAGCTCGACCGCACCGAAAAAGAGGGGACCTTCTACACTGAAGACGATTTGTCCGTCCCGCGTGACGTACCGTTCTGTCCGTTCACGCACGTCGATTGTATCCGCCATCCGCTTCGCGAAGAGCGCGAGCGCACAGATGACCCCGACCTCAACGGCGACGACCAAGTCGACGAATACCGTCAACAGTAGCGTGACGAGAAGGACGAGCGACTCAGATGAACGATGACGTAACATCGCCATCACGTGATGACGCTCGGACATGTTCCAAGCGACCCGCATCAAGATTGGGGCGAGTGCGGCGAGCGGCACGTAACTCGCGAACGGCGCGAGGACGAGCACCGCAACGAGGACCGTGATGCCGTGAATGACACCGGCGCGTCGGCTGACCGCTCCCGCTTGAATGTTTGTCGCCGTCCGAGCGATGGCACCTGTCGAAGGGATTCCGCCGAAGAACGGCGTGATCACGTTCGCGAGCCCTTGCCCGAACAGTTCCTTGTCCGGCTTCATCTTCGTCCCCGCCATCCCATCGGCGACCGTTCCTGATAAAAGTGATTCGAGCGCACCGAGGAAGGCGATGGCGAACGCAGACGGAAGGAGCGTCGTGATCAAGTCGATGTCGATGGCGAGCCAGTTGAATTCTGGCAGTCCGCTCGGGATGCCGCCATATGCACTTCCGATGGTCGCGACTGTACCTGGGATGAGGAGACTGACGAACGTCGGGACGAGCATCGCCATGAGTAAGAGCGGTAAACGAAACGGCAGCTTCGGCACGAGCCAAAGCGTCAAAAAGCCGATCCCGGCAATGACAATCGGCCACATCGATGCTTCGGGCAACGCCTGACCGAGACGAAGCAGATTCTCATGAAAGTGCGGCGCCTTCTCAAACGTGACCCCGAACAACTCATCGAGCTGGTCGACGAAGATGACAACGGCGATCCCTGCCGTGAAGCCGATGGTGACGGCACGAGGCATGAAACGGATGAGCCGTCCGACCCGAAGCACGCTCATGAGGAGCAGTAAGATGCCCGCAAGAACGGTCGTGACGAGCAACCCCTCATATCCGTATGCGAGAACGACACCCGAGACAATCGGGATGAACGCTCCCGTCGGCCCGGCAATTTGGAACGTCGAACCCCCGAACAAGCTGACGAGGATTCCAGCGAAGATGGACGTGTAGAGCCCATACACCGGCGGGACCCCTGAGGCGATGGCGAATGCCATGGCGAGCGGGATGGCGACGACACCGACCGTGATTCCGGCCGAGATGTCTTTTTGCCACATCTCACGTGTGGAGAGTGAGTCTTGCATCATACATTCCTTCTTTCCAATCAGTTCAAAAACGAGTTCAGTGTACGCCTAGAAAGAAGGCTTGTAAACGGGTTGAGAAAAACGTTAACAGAATGTACAAAGAACGAGATGGTACAATAGGCATTAGACACACACTGATAAAAGTTAGAATCATTGAACTGATATTACCTTCCGTAACAAAGGAGATATAATCTATGGAAAAACAGTTTGCCATATTAAAAGATTTATCTGAATATCGTACACCGACTGAAATGAAAAATTACTTTGAAGAGGTGATTCAAGCACTGAAGGACGACCGCATGGCTTTAAAGATTTCGAGGTTACGCAAAGGAGAATTCAAAGAGTTTCAAGAGGAGTTTGTACCCGCTTATGTATTTTCCCTCTCGCCTTATTTCCCAAAAGACGCTAAAGCGAAAATCATCATCGGGAATCAAAATTATGACTTTGTCATACTGCATCCAAACGGGACCGAAGAAAAGTTCGAAGTGAGTTCTTACATAAACGGACCACGGGAAGTGGAAATTGCACAAGCTTTAAATGAACAAGGGATGTGGATCTCAAGATTAAAAGGTTATGAACAGCTAAAGGAACAGGCTGCCACGTACATTGAAGAAACAAAAAAGAACATGCTGAAAAAATCTCAAAAGGATTATACCCATGCATCTCTATTATTTGAAGTTTCTACTTTTGAATTTTCCGTCATCTTTCACAATGAGTTTGATACCTCTCTCTTGGACTTAGCAAAGTTCATGTACGACACTCCATTCAAAGCAAAACACGTATATCTCATCGTTCAAAATGGAGATGACATTCCGACGGTAGCTTCTAACATCATCAAAGTAAAGTAAAAAGACGCACCTTTCGATGCGTCTCCCTTCAATTCGTCGGAGCCTCTACGACTTGATCACCGTCTTCCGCGTCTTTCGCCAGCAACTTCACGTGACGACCGAACAACCACATGACGACGAGATGGGCTTTCGCCTGCGTCTTCGTATAGAACCACCACGGAAGTGCTGGTACGAACTCATGGATGGCGACGAGTCCTTCATCCGACTTCGGTAAACGTCTAAACTCGAGACGTCCCGTCTTATCCTCTTCACTCAATTTGACGAACTTGCCTCCGTCAATCGCAAAGGATGCCATATCGTCCGTCGCTTCTCGTTCAAGGGATAGATGAAGTGCGACGAATGATGGATCGAGCAGCGCGATCTCCCAATCATCGTCTTCTTTCGTCGTCTGAATGAGCGGATACATAAAACGACCGAGCCACTCAAAGTACGTGTCCGCCATCCAAAGTGCCGACTTCTCTTCCGGCAGACCGAACCGCTGAATCGAGCGGACGGTGTATGACTTTGGCTGCTTTTTCTTCTTGCCGCCTGAGGATTGTTTCTCTTCCTCTTCAAGCGCATGTTCGACAGCCTGTTTAAACGGGATCTCACCTTGTCCAATGCCTTCCACCGTATCTTCTGCCACCATCGCATGCCCCATGCTCTCGACGAGCGGATAGACGGTTGCCTTCGGTTCACCTGTGACGGCCATGACCCACAGACGCGACAGTTTGATTGTCGGGAACGGGAAGTCGATCAGGACGCGACGCTTGTCCATGACCTCGGCCGTCTGTTCGATCATCTTCCGATACGTCATCACTTCGGGACCCCCGATGTCGATATGACGATCATAAAGCGACTCGGCACCGACGACCGAGATGAGTGCCTGAACGGCTTCCCGAATGTCGATTGGATGCGTCTCCGTCTTCGTCCATCGTGGCAAGATCATCGACGGCAACCGTTTGACGAGTTTCGCTAAAATCGGGAACGATGAGCCTTCCGGACCGATGATGAGCCCCGCCCGAATCGTCGTTACCGGTACGCCTTGTCCGCCGAGAATACGTTCGACCTCGAGTCGGCTCTTCAAGTGACGTGACAACGTCTTCTCTTGTTTCGGAATGATGCCGCTCAAATAGACGACCTGCTCAATGTCATTCGCCTTCGTCGCTCGGGCGAAGTTGTCCGCAATGAGTGCGTCCATGTCTTCGAACGTCGCCTGCGTCAAGCCGCCGTCCGGAATCATCGAGTGGACGAGGAACATGGCGTAGTCTGCTCCCTCACATGCTTCTTTGGTTGCCTCATATGAAAATAAGTCACAGGCACGCCATCTGATATGGGCTTCATCTTCTTTATTCTTCGTTGATCGCGACAACGCGATGATATCGTACTCTTCTTTCAGCTGTTCCATCACATTCGAGCCGATATAGCCGCTCGCTCCCGCAATGACAATCGTTTTCCGCATAAAGCTCACTCCCCTTCATTTTCACATAGAGGTAATGTACCCGTCTTTTCGAAAAAATAAATCAGTCTAAGTATGTAGAGCCTGCCCGTTCGATACGTAATAAAATGAGAATAATTAGAAAAAGGAGGAATATTCATGGGATTCTGGTATTTTCTTTTGCTTGGATTGGGAATGATCCTCGTCGTGAGAGGGATTGTAAGTAGCGCGAAACAAGGTGGATTGATTTTAGTCGGGCTTGTGATGATCGGAGTATCCATATTTATGTTCCAAGATGGCAGCGCGGACTTGGTCGCAAGTTGGTTTGATCAAATCACGGGTCGATAGACCAGCAGTGGAATAAATCGATATCACCCGTTATCAGATTGGTAACCAACAGACTTCAATTTATGTGGAGGGAACACGACGATGAAACAGTTCAAACGAGTAAGTGCCATGGCGTTATTCGCCTTGATTGGGTTTGTTCTTTTCCACTATGCGACAGAGTCAAAGACAGGATCCGCTGCATGGACGACGGAAGCTGCGACACATCACTTCAAAGAGATCTTAGACGCACAACGAGTAGCGATTGAAGCACATACTCCTCTTGAAAATATCGAGCGAACGAAACTGTCGCACGAAGATGATCTCGTCCGACTCGTTCTCGGTCAGCGGGATTGGGTCGAGCAATTCCAATATACGATTCAGGATGTGCAAGTGGAGGAAAAAGGCGGTTTCTTATACGCGAATGCATATGTGACGAGACATCTTACATTCCAAAACGGTGTAACGACTGGGCTTGGTGACGAGATGACGATTCAATTGAGATCTCCGAATGAGGCAATAGAAGAAGTCGAGCTTGATAATCATAGTGTGACACAATCGGAACAACCTTTTTTCAAACGCTGGGTCGACCGAGTATTGGATTGAATAAATCCACTATCCAATTGGAAGGTGGAATTATTGTTAAGACGATAAATCTAGACCAATACCGTCACCTAAAATTTCTCCGTTTTTAGCGGTGTAGTCGACACGAATATCAGCCTGACGTAAAAGTCACTCTCTTGTCACGAAGACATCTATGTTCTAACGAGTGCTTCATCCCCGGTTTTTAGTTCTCGGTGAAGTGTCGGGATATTTTATCTATCTCTACTAATTCAAAACCCGTCAATATAATGAGTTAACAATTTATACACTAAAATCTTTCTAGTTTCTCGATATTAAAAACAGCAGTTAGATTGAATCTATCTAAAGCATCTATCATCTAAATATAAAATTATCACGTATCGAATAAACACTTTCACAGAATTTATTTACATTTTTAACTAATTATAATGTTCAATTGTAAATTATTCAGTAAAATAATATTAGTAACTATCTACATAAGGGAAAGGTTGAGGTTTTAT
>NZ_JAPEHX010000120.1:0-1188 GCF_028823655.1 Exiguobacterium sp. B2(2022)
TAACGGACATCTAGTTTAAAGCGTTCTTCCCACGATAAGCGATTACGACCATTCACTTGCGCAAGTCCGGTCAATCCAGGTCGCACCTCATGACGTCGTTTCTGTTCCACACTATATCTAGGTAAATATTCGACAAGGAGCGGCCGAGGACCGACAATCGATAAGTCCCCTTTGATGATGTTGATCAGACTTGGTAACTCATCGATGCTAAGGGAACGTAACTTCTGACCAAATGGTGTCAAACGCTTCTCATCGGGAAGCAGTTCTCCATGTTCATCTCGTTCCTCTGTCATCGTCCGAAATTTAATCATTTCAAAGATCACTCCGTCTTTTCCTGGACGTTTTTGTTTAAATAAGACTGGTCCTCCTAGTTTTTTACGAATTAGAAAAGCTGTCACTGTCATCACCGGAATCAATAAAATCAGAGCAATCGTTGCGAAGAAAAAGTCTTGTGGTCTTTTGATATATCGGGCATACATGCTCATCAAAACTCCCCTTTCTTCATACGTTTCGGTAGAAGAATCGATTGAATCAAATCTTTTTCAAACGAATTCATTGTAAAGAGCCAAGTAAAAATCACATATAAAACTGTGAGACCTATTCCTTTGTAAAAAAACTCAATAATATTTGATGATGAATGTAGGTGTTGAATCACCAATCCTATGATTAATATCAAAGTTAAACCTGGCAGTAGCTTTAAATGACATTCTTTAAAAAATCGGAGAATATCAAGATTTAGTATTTTCACGTAAATAAAGTTCATGAAGAGAGCGTTTCCACTTAAATACCCAATCATTAAGGTAAGTGCTGCCCCGCTGGCTCCAAATGGTCCACTTAAAAATGTTGCAAGAATCAAACCAACAACGGCTGAAATTACCATGCCATAGGCGCGATAGCGAACTTGATTTGTCGTCACCAAATGTATATTTGCAATTTCTTGTGGTAGTGTAATAACTCCCATTGATATAAGGAGTGCTGCTACAACGTAGGATTCTCGAAATGAATCTCCCACCCAAAAATGAATGAACTCCGATCCCATCGCAACAAAAATTACTGTAATAAAGCCCACAACATATAGTTGTATCCGACCTACTCGAATCATTAAATTTTCAATATCTTTTAAATCACCAGAATGATTGATTCTTGAAACTTTCGGTAGGAAAAGAGAATTAACTGCTGTAGCTATTA